>JBIKZO010000017.1:0-19195 GCA_044354675.1 Ilumatobacteraceae bacterium
GCCATTCGCAATACTGATCTGCCGATGTTGCAGGCGTTGTTTTTGGTTGCAAGTGCTGCGGTGATTTTTTTCAATCTTGTCGCTGACCTGACGTACGGATTACTTGACCCTCGAATACGGCACTCAATATGAACGATCTAGTTCCATCAACATCTCCGCGCGATATGACGTGGGCCCGCCGCAAACAAGCGTTGGCTCGGGTATGGCGCGAACTTCGCCATGATCGGGCTGGTTTTGTCAGTCTGTTGGTACTGCTGGGGTTTGGGTTGGTTGCGTTGAGCGCCCCATTGATTGCAGACCGATCGCTGCTGTTGGCCGCCGCAGGGCGCAACAACCCCGACTTGGCTTCTCCCAGTGCACAGTTTTTGCTTGGCACCGACGACATTGGTCGAGATGTTTTGGCGCAATTGGTGTGGGGCTCTCGCGTTTCGCTCTTTATTGGCATCTTTGCCACAATCGTTGCTGTTGTTATTGGTTCGGTCGTCGGGCTCGTAGCGGGTTATGTAAAAGGAAAAGTTGCAACAGTGCTTTTGGCAATTGATGAATTCTTTCTTGTTGTGCCGTTTCTTCCGCTTGCGATCGTGCTCGCAGTAATCCTTGGCAGGTCTCCAGTTACGCTCGCGATCGTGATTGGCATCACGTCATGGGCGGGAAGTGCACGACTCGTGCGGGCACAAGTGCTGACCTTGAGCGAACGAGCATATGTTGAGCGCGCTCGTGCGCTAGGGGCGGGCACTTGGCAGATCATTTTTCGACACGTGTTGCCAGGCGTAACACCGTTGATCATTGCCAACGCAACATTGATTGTGCCCGGTGCGATTTTGACAGAGTCAACATTGTCATTTTTGGGATTCGGGGATCGCCTCTCTCCGAGTTGGGGAAAATTGTTGGATGGCGCACAGTCAAGTGGATCGATCACATTGAACGCTTGGTGGTATTACTTGCCACCAGGACTGTGCATTATCACTGTGGTGCTCGCGTTTACTTTGTTTGGTCGGGCACTCGAGCGAATCTTTGATCCACGATTGGCTGGTCGCTGATCGTGTCGGCAGTGTTGGAAGTTCGTGACTTACATGTGAGTTACAAGTCATCTAATGGACTAGTGCCCGCAGTGCGCGGCGTAGATCTCGAGATCGCACCAGGTGAAACACTTGGACTTGCCGGAGAGTCGGGTTGTGGCAAGTCGACACTGGCGATGGCACTGTTGCGGCTTGTTCCACCAACAACGCAAATCACAGGATCAATCAAGCTTGCAGGGCAAGACATTTTGACAATGAAGCCAGGTCAACTTCGAGCAGCAAGATGGGCTCAGGCCTCCGTGGTTTTTCAGGGAGCTCAGCATGTACTCAACCCTGTTCGGCGTATTGGTCGCCAAATCGATGAAGCGATTGAGGCACATGGAAGTGCATCGGCATCTCGCGCTGGCGAGCTTCTCGACCTCGTGGGTCTTGGTGCGCGCAGGGGAGATGATTACCCGCACGAATTATCGGGTGGACAAAAACAGCGAGCGTTAATTGCAATGGCGCTTGCTTGTGATCCGTTGTTGCTGATTGCAGATGAACCAACTACGGCTCTCGACGTGATGGTTCAGGCGCAAATCTTGCAACTGCTCGACAACATCAAGCGTGAGCGCGGTCTGTCAATGTTGTTTATTACTCATGATCTCTCAGTTTTGTCACACACTGCTGATCGCGTTGCAGTGATGTATGCGGGTCGAATTATTGAAGTCGGTGCCGGAGATGCATTGCTTCGCAATTCATTGCACCCATATTCGAAAGCGCTCACAGCATCGTTTCCGGTCATCGGCGACCCATCATCTCGACATCAACCTCGCGGTCTTGCAGGAGACCCACCCGATCCAAATAATTTGCCAAGCGGGTGTCCATTTCATCCGCGATGCACTGTCGCAACTGATGAATGCCAAAGCGTTGATGTCAAGTTGCGCCACGCATCAGATGATGAGGAGCGCTCGGTTGCATGTGTGTTGGTGGGTAAATCATGACCACAACCGAGTCACTACTCAATGTCAGCAATGTGCATGTTGCATACCCTGCGAGGCGGCGCGGTGGAAAGTCAGCACGCGCAGTTGATGGCGTTGATCTTGAAATTCGGCCAGGTGAGATAGTCGCCTTGGTGGGCGAGTCTGGCTGTGGCAAAACAACACTTGCGCGAGCAATCCTTGGGTTGCAAGAGATATCGGAAGGTTCAATTGCTTTTGATGGAGAGTTATTGCCAACAAGCGCTAGTGGCAAGAAAGCATTTCGACGTCGTGCCCAGATTGTGTTTCAGGATCCGACCGCGAGTCTCAATCCACGCCATTCGGTGTATGAAATAGTCGCCGAGGGTTTGCGGATCCATGGTCTCGGTGAAAACGAGCATCAGGTCGTCAAGAATGCTCTAGAGCAATGTGGCTTGCACCCAGCAGAGCGCTACATGCTCAAGTATCCGCATGAGTTGTCTGGTGGTCAGCGCCAACGTGTGGTGATTGCTGGTGCAATGGTGCTCAAGCCACAGTTGCTGGTGGCCGATGAACCTGTTTCAAGTTTGGACGCATCGGTGCGCGGTGAGATATTGGCTTTATTGCAGCGCCTTGCTCGAGACGAGAACATGGCGGTGTTGGTGGTGACACACGATTTGGGTTTGCCATGGAATATCGCAGATCGTATTGCGGTGATGTATTTGGGGCGGATTGTAGAAATTGGTACAACCGAAGAGTTGATGGCAAATCCCAATCATCCGTACACACAGGCATTGCTATCTGTGGTGTTGGAACATCTCGGAATGCCTCAGCAGATCTTGGTTGGCGAGATGCCTGACCCAACAGAGATTGCGTCAGGGTGCAGGTTCCATCCGCGGTGTCCACTTGTGCAATCGGGTGAGGCTCAACGACTTGGTATTGCCGATCGTTGCACTCACGAGGACCCACTTTTGCAAATAAGTGGTAGCCAACAATCAGTTGCTTGTCACGCAGTAGGTGTATGAGGGTTTCGTCGTTACAACAAGCGACGAAGAATTCTCTGCGTGTAGTGCTTGCGAGAAAACTCAACACCATCTAAGTCGGCATCCACATCAATCACGACATTGAATGCTTCGGCATCGCTGTCGACTCGCATTCGTGCTTCAACGGTGCACTGTGCTTCAGGCCAATCCAATTGGTAACGAGTTGTTGCTGTGACCCACGAATGTGTTGGATCAGTGGTTGATACGCCAACTTCACCTTGATACAACTCGCGCGTGGCTCCACCATCTCGTACAACACTTGGTCCGCCGTATTGAGTGCGGGCAATGGTCTGGTTTGCAAGCACGTCTCGTTCAATTCGCCAGAGAGTTGGCACATCATGTTCGCTCGGTGGCGACTCGCTGTGAACAGTTGGTTTAATTGGCGCAAACTTTGGTGTGCCAGCGCCATGATTGTCAACAGTGGGGAGCATTAACTGAACTGTGGAGCGGTCGACGGAGAGCGCAAATGGATGTGGTGGAGACCAAATGTTTGGCCAGTCTGCTCCGGCAATTGACAACCTGATCTTGTGTCCGCGGGCGAATACCCATGAGGTCGCTTCTAATTCAACATCAACGTTCTCAAAAACGTTGGGCATGAGTGGCTGTGGACTCGTCGACGATGTGCGATGGGTGAGGTTGAGAAAACCTCGAGTGACGAGGGCGGATGTTCCATCGGGAAAGACGTCGCAGATTTTGACACTGATAGATGCAACTGGCTGATCACTTGCAACTTTCAATTTCAATAATGCATGACCAAGGATTTCGAAGTGATCTGAATCAATTGGCCAGTCGTAGGTGAGTGACCATGAGTCATCTTCGCGCTGGTCGGTTGGTTGTCCCCACGGAAGTCCGCCGGCGCATGAGTTCCAAGCCGCAACCCCCACATCGGGTCGTACATCTAAAACATCAATATCGGATTTGCCGACCTGTGCTGCGTGTGTTTCGGTTGGTCGCAACGTTGTCGTGACGCTTCGCGCGGGTGGCCAGGTCTCTTCAAATCGCCACTCTCCATTGAGCATTGCCAAATCTGCATCTGGTTTTGTTGAGTGGCGAATGAAGACGCGGATTGGTGGCTCAGTTGCAACGACTGCGCTGTCGGGTCGTAGCCAACGATTGAACCACGAAATCATTTCTGGGACGAGATCGATGTTTGGGCCAGGGTGCGCATGAGCAGGTGCGCTGTGACTCCATGGTCCGATCAGTAACGATTTTTCGCACTGCAGCGCTTCGAATGTTCGAAACGTGTTGTTGCGATATCCATCTGCCCAACCGGCAACGATCATCGTGGGGCATTGAATGCGCTCGTAGCCGGGTCGGAGCGAACCGTGTCGCCAGTATGGCCCGTCATGTTGTTGCTCAAGCCAGGTAAGAATCCACGGTTGAATTTCATTCAAACGCATCTGCCACTCAGACTTCCAGTTGTCGCCAAACAACGCTGGCACAGGTGGAAGCAGATTGCACGCAGTCATGTAATGGCAATAGTCAACAAGGTCTATCGCGCGTAATGCTCCGCCCATGTAGTGCACGTCATCGGTGTAGCGGTCATCGGTCGCATACACGGCGCAGATGGCGTGCAGTGCTGCTGGTCTTGTGCACGCAACTTGTAACGAGTTGAATCCCGAGTAGCTGTAGCCAAACATGCCAACACGACCGTTTGACCATGGTTGCGTTGCAAGCCAATTGATTACATCCGTGAGGTCATCAAGCTCGACAAGTGGGTATTCGTCTGTTGCTACACCCTCTGAAGATCCGGTCCCTCGCACATCGAGGCGACAAACAACAAACCCACCTTCACTTGCGAGTCGTACATAATCATCCGTATGTGATGAAGCAGTGAGATCATCTTTTCGATAAGGCAATGCTTCAAGTAGTGCAGGAAATGGCCCCGATCCCGTCGGTGGCATATAGATATCGGCTGCAAGTTGTATGCCATCTCTGACTCTTATTGCGAGGCGAGAGAACTGCATAATCTAAATCTACAATAGAAGTCGTGTTAGAGAAATCGCTCAATCGTGCTGCCTATGTGGATAGCGACAATTGGGATATCGAAAAGCACAAGGTTTTTGCCTCCAACTGGTTCTGCATCGGTCGACATGACGAAGTTGGGTCTGTGAGTGGAAGTTACAAGCTTGTTGACTTGCAGGGTGAGCAGGTGCTTGTGGTGCGTGGGGCAGATTCATCACTGCGTGCCTTTGTCAATATGTGCCGTCATCGTGGCACAGAGTTAGTTGATTCAACAGACACAAGTGCATCGGTGGGTTGCTTTGGCGCATTGATTCGCTGTCCGTATCACAACTGGACATACAACACCGATGGTTCATTGCGTGGCGCTCCACATCTTGCTGACATTGATTACGAATCAAGTGGATTACTTCAACTCGGCTTAGAAGTATGGGGTGGTTTTGTGTTCGTCCGCCAGCACGCCGGAGATGAATCATTGCTCGATTCAATCGGCGAAATTGCAACTCGTGTTAGCAATTATCCACTGTCCGAACTCGTGATCGGGAAGACAATCTCGTACGAAGTTGCTGCCAACTGGAAAGTGCTTGAGGAAAACTACAACGAGTGCTATCACTGTGGCCCTGTGCACCCGGAGTTATGTGATCTTGTGCCGTCATTTCGCGCAGGGGGAGCATCGGATTTGAATTGGGACGATGGTGTTGCTCATCGCGAAGGTGCGTATACGTTTACTTCATCTGGTACTACGTCGCGCAAGCCATTTGCTGGTTTGTCAGAAGCCGAATTAGTGAATCACAAAGGCGAGTTGGTGTACCCCAACCTGTTTCTCTCACTGTCGTGCGATCATGTCGCAGCTTTTGTGCTCTGGCCAACTGGCCCGGCACACACCACAGTTGTTTGCAACTTTTTGTTTCATCCAAGCGAAGTTGCCAAACCCGACTTTGATCCGAGCGATGCAGCAGATTTTTGGGATGTTGTCAATCGACAAGATTGGGCGATTTGTGAGCGTGTACAACGCGGCATGATGTCCAAATTCTTTACACAAGGATTGTTTGCACCGATGGAAACCCCAAGCCTTGATATTCGTGAGTGGTGGAAAAAGCAGATGGGCAAGTAGTGAAGGCTGCAGAGTGACTCAGGTCCGAACGGTCAATCATGTTGTTATTGGCCTTGGTGGGCTGGGTGCAGGAGCTGCGTACTGGTTGGCAAAACTTGGTCAAGATGCTGGGCGAGATGAAGTCATTGTCGGACTGGAGCAATTTGAACTTGGGCATGACAAGGGTGCGAGCCACGATCATTCACGAATCATTCGCCATTCGTATCACACACCCGAATATGTGAAGTTGGCGTCAGAGGCTTACGAGACTTGGGACGCAGTCGCAGAAGAAGCCAACGAAGAACTTGTTGTGCGCACGGGTGGCATAGATATTTTTCCAGAGGGATCTGTGATTCCGATCGGTGACTACACATCGAGCCTTGAGGCAAACAACATTCCATTTGAAGTTTTGGATTCTCACGAAACGATGTCTCGCTTTCCACAATTCGCAGTTGAGACCGGAGTTCGGGCGCTGTTTCAGAAAGACACCGGAATTGCCCCGGCCGCCAAAGGAACAGAAGCACACCAACGTTTGGCGGCAACTAGGGGTGTTGAGTTGCGAGCAGGAGTTTCGGTAAATCGCATTGAAAGTGATGGATCTGGTGGCTTGGCGGTGGTGACTGACGATTGTATTTACCAAACTGGTTCAGTCATTATTTGTGCCGATGGTTGGACGAATGAATTGCTTGAACCTCTTGGAGTTCATATTCCGCTCGAGGTGACACGCGAGCAAGTGGTCTATTACCCGAGTACGCCTCAGGCACTTTCCAAATTTGTAATTGGATCATTTCCGGTTTGGATATGGATGGACGACCCTTCGTACTACGGCTTTCCAATTTATGGTGACATGGGTGCAGTAAAGGCCGCAGAAGATGTTGGTGGTCGGCCCACGACGGCGCGCACCCGAAGCTTTGATACCGACGAAGGTGCGCTCAAGCGCCTCACTGATTTTCTTGGCCAGACAATTCCCGACATGCTTAGTGATGTGAAGCCACGAGTGAAGACGTGTCTCTACACGCTCACTCGAGACCGAGACTTTGTGCTCGACACTGTGCCAGGACATCCAGGGCTGCAAGTTGGTCTTGGTTCTGCCCATGGTTTCAAGTTTGCATCTTGGTTTGGACGAGCACTCGCGGAACGCGCAGTGTTTGGCGCTACACGAAGCAATATTCAGCCATTCCGATTTGATAGACCAGCGATTACTGATCCGAGTTACAAAGCCAACTACATGCAGTAGTCAGAAAATCCGGTGTAACTAGCGCTGCGTTGATTGGGCGAGCGTGTTGATCGATGGTCGCAAGATCAGTGAGTAGCTGTCGACAACTGATTCGCGCTTCTGCTGATCTTTTACTGCTTGAGCATCGTTTGTTGCTGCCATAAATGCTGCGCGGCTTGGGTATTCATGAAAACGTATCTGGTCCCAGTTGCGGCCATCGCCCATGATGGTGCCTTCAACTTTGAACCAACCCGTGATGCGCGCACCATGTGCAACGGCAGCTTCGCCTTCGGCATCGTGATACGAATCAAGTGTTGTGTGGTTAACTCCATCGGCGAATTTGAGTGTGTGCATCACAATGATCGCGCCATCGGATGGAGTTGATGGAAACGGAACTTCATCAAGCGAAGGTGCGTCGGCAGGCAACTCTGGAGTTGGCATTGGATGCGAGCCGATCACGAATGTTTGTTGCATACCGGCTTCTTTGTGCGCGTGCAGCTCTTCAAAGTCTGGCATCGATTGCATCTCGATGATTGATGCACTCTTGGGGTATTTCACGATGCCGATGCGATCCCAAGTTGGTGTATCACCAGTTAGTTGGGTTTCGACTGTTGCAAGAAATACTGGATAGGCACCAAGTTTGCGTAGTGGTCCGAGCGGCGCATAAAGGTCGTCGGCTTCAAGACCACTGATGTCGCTTTGGCGACCATCTGCGTAGTCGGCCTTCTCGCGATACTTCATCAAGTTGACCATCCATACGGGGCCGTCATCTTCTGGCTTACAAAAAGCCAGCTTCATTCCGTATTCCTTGTTGAGGCGGCCGTAACGAGGACGATCTAATGCGCTCATAAAGAACGAATCTACTCGTGGAGTGGTTTGGCCAAACGAAGCGAAGCGAGTTTGTCTGGCTCTGTCAGGCCTTTGAGGGCTATCTCAAAGTCTGGAAGTGCATAAACTTCGCCATCATCGGTGATCATGATGTAGCGGTCGAACTGAGCCAGGAATGACCTGTCGTGGCTCACGGCGACAACGGTGCCCTCAAACCCGTCGAGCGCGTGCTCGAGTGCTTCGGATGACTCGATGTCGAGGTTGTCTGTTGGCTCGTCGAGCAGCAACACGTTGTGACCCTCGATTTCGAGGCGCAGAATTTCAAGTCGTGCTTTTTGACCACCAGACAACGTGTCGAACTTTTGGCGGGCATTGTTGACTAGGCCGTAACGCGAAAGTGTTTTCATTGCGCGTTCTTCTTCTGAGATGCGGTCGAGCACAATGGCCAAACACTCACGGCCAACGAAGTCTGGGCGGTTGTTGATTTGCGTAAAAACACCGACAGATGTGCGTGGACCGAAGGTGATCTTGCCCGTGTCGGGCTCGTTTTGTCCACTGAGAACCTTCAGCAAGTGGGTCTTGCCAGTGCCGTTTGGACCAATGAGGGCAACTCGTTCGCCGTGATGGATCTCTTCGGAAAAAGGCTTGAAGAGTTTTGCGATAGAGACGCTTTCGAGTTTCGCGACTCGACGTGCGGCATCTGCTCCGCGAAGTCGCACATAAATCTGTTGATCGGCAACTGGGGGAGGTGGTGGGCCTGCTGCAACAAACTTTTCCCAACGAGTTTCGGCGCCGTTGGCTTTCGTCGCGTTCTTGAAGTTTTGTGCCGCACGCTGCTTCATGATTTTCATGTGCACAAATAGTCTGCGCTCTTCATCGTTCCAGCGCTTGAGGTCGTCACCGAGCAGTGCTTGACGCTTTTCGCGTGCTTCGGGGAAAGTCACGTATGAGCCACCATGCACCCAGCAACCGGAGCCTTCAATAACCACAATCTTCGTTGCGCATCGCTCGAGCAGTGTGCGGTCGTGACTCACCATCAAGATGGTTGAGCGACAAACCTTGATCTGCTCTTCAAGCCATGCACGGGTTGGTATGTCGAGGTAGTTGTCTGGTTCGTCGAGCAACAACACGTCGGCGCCAGATGTGAGCAACAGGTCAAGAACTAGGCGCTTGCGTTCACCACCCGAAAGCTCGGACACGAGTCGTGTCGATAAATCATCAATTTGTGACTTGACGCTGCGCTGTGCAGACGCCTGCCACTTTGTTTCGAGCTCGTATCCACCCAAATCACCCCAGTCGGAGAGCGCGGTGGCGTAACCCATGCCATCATCGGTTCCATCGGCCAATGCTTTTTCTGCAGCAACAAGTGCGCGACCAGCGGTGCGCAGAGCAGATGGTGCAACTTCGATCAACATTTCGCGCAGTGTGTCATCGGGTCGCGACATACCTACGTCTTGCGTCATGTTAAGCATTGTTCCGCCAACCGAAAACTCGCCGCCGTCGGCTTCGATTTGGGCAGACAAAATTCGCAAGATCGTGCTCTTGCCAACACCGTTAGCACCAACAATCGCGGCGTGTTCGCCTGGTGAGACTTTAAAACTCACATCAAAAAACAATTGGTCTGAGCCAGGTGGGCCATATTCCAGCTCGGAGACAATGATGCTGCTCATCGCATGAAGTCTGTCTGAAGTTTTCGTCAATTATGCTGAAAGATAGTGATAAAAACAGTTGAAAAATTTACAATCAATAAAGCAGCATTTCCATTTCTGCAAGTGACAAATGCGGCATCAGGAATATCCAACGGCGTGGTGATGATTACTATCCCGTGGCTTGTTCTTGACCTCACGGGGTCGGCCGCCAAGGCTGGCCTGCTCGCGGCGCTTTCAAGCATCCCCGGAATCTTCGTTTCACCAATAGTTGGTGGGCTCATCGACCGCTTTGGGCGTCGCGCGATCTCGATGTTTTCAGACATGATGTCGATGATCTCGGTATTGCTGTTTCTGCTGATCAATTGGGTCGGCGACCTGACATATATGTGGATCTTGGTTATTGCGGTGCTTGGCGCATGCTTTGACCCCGCTGGTTACACGGCACGCAAGGCGTTGATTCCCAATGCCGCCACATCCTCGGGAGTTGATGTGGACTCGGCAAATGGTCGTCACGAGGGAATTTTTGCAATCGGCTGGATGGTCGGACCAGCACTTGGGGCAGCGTGTATCGAATTCAGTGGACCAATGCTTGCTTTTGGAATTACTGCAGCGATGTTTGGAGTGGCGACTCTATTTGTTCTGCTAATGAAAGTTGACGATGCACACGGCAAAACGATTGCTCACCACGAGGACGGGCATGAGCGATTTACCGATTCGCTAAAAAGTGGATTTCGCGTTTTAACGACCGACAAACCGTTGCTCTCACTTACTATCTCGTTCGTGTTTCTGTCAGCGATGTACATGCCGATCGACACGGTGATTTTTCCAACATATTTTGAGTCGATCAACAATCCGCGGGCTCTTGGCTCGCTGTTTGCAAGCCTTGCTGCAGGCATGGTCATCGGATCGTTTTCGTACGGCAAACTTGCCGCTCGTTTCTCCACAAAATCATTGCTGCGATTGGTCGTACTGATTTCGAGCCTTGCATTATTTCCAATGGTGTTTCTGCCATCCACGATGTGGTTTGTGATTCTCGGGTTTTTTGCGGGATTGTCATGGGGTCCGTTTAATCCGTTGTGGAACACAGTGGTGCAAACACGAGTGCAACCAGAGTTGCAGGGACGTGTGTATGGTCTGCAGATGTCGCTGCTCTATGCAGGACCTCCAGTCGGTCAATTGATTGTTGGTGCATGTGTTGACAACTTTGGATTACAGCCAACATTTGTTGTGCTGATGTCAGTTTTTGCAGCAACCGGAGTGTTGATCGCTTCGTTGCCAGTGTTCCGCGGACTCTAAGGTATTTTGCGTGCCACTTCACCCACAAGCTCAGGTAATTGCAGACCTCATCGCTGCGGTTAACTCGAGACCAATCACCGACGCCGACCCTGTAGACGTTCGCGAATCGTACAAACTTGCGACTATTCCTTACACAGATGTAATTGAAGAAATTCGCGAGGTAGATGCGGGTGGTGTGCCATGCAGGTTGTATCGCCCGTCTGCATCGGGTGTCTTAGGGCTTCTCGTGTATTTCCATGGTGGTGGATTCGTTATTGGCGATCTTGACACTCATGCTGGTGTTGCAATGTCGCTCGCAGCAAAATCGGGTCACGCAGTTCTGGCAGTTGATTACCGACTTGGGCCTGAACATCGGTTTCCGTCTGCCACAAATGACGCCGTTGCAACGGTTGAATGGGCTTACAAAAATGCACAAACATTAGGAATTGATCCAGACCGTATTGCGGTTGGGGGAGACTCGGCCGGTGGCACATTGGCCGCCGTTGTCTGTCATTCGATGGTCGTTCCAATCAAGTTCCAGATGCTCATTTATCCAGGTGTAGACGCGTCAATGTCGTATCCGTCCATTTTGGAGAATCGCAATGGTCCACTGTTGACGCTCGAAGTATTGAAGTGGTTTCAGAAGCATTATTTGCGCGATGCAAGTGACATCGGCGATGTGAAAGCCTCGCCGATTTTGGTATCGGACGAAATCTTGAAAGAGATGCCACCAGCAATCGTTATTTCGGCAGAGTTTGATCCAATTCGCGATGAAGGTGAAGCGTATGGTCGTCGCCTCATAGAGAATGGTGTCAGCGTTACGATCACCCGATACATCGGCGAGTTTCATGACTTCTTTAAAATGATTGGCGCTCTTGACGATGCCGAGCTTGCCCATCAGCAAGTCGCAGCATTGTTACGCAAGTATCTCGCCTAGATCAATTGGCTAATAACGGTTATTCGTTGCCCTGAACTCTGTCGAGTTGCGGCGCATCGGCATCGAGGAGTGCAAGTACGTCGCCAGGTGTGATGGCTGTGCAGAATTCGCCGTGCAAGTTGGCAACCGTCATGTCGTGCACGAGTTCGGCGTCGTAGTCGGCACCATCTAGACCAATGCGATTGGTCGTAGCGCAACAGTCGGGAACGAGGTATGTGTCAAAACCAAGATTGCCGGCCATGCGAGTGGTTGTCTCGACGCACATGTTGGTAAAGAAACCAACAATTACGAGTCGTTTGATGCCTTTACGGCGCAACTGAATCTCGAGATCGGTGCCGACAAAACCACTGTTGACATCTTTTTCAACAACAATGTCGGTTGGTTGCACTTCAAAACCCTCTTTTTGTGCACCAGTAGGCAAAGAAAACTTGAGTGGGGAGACTGCTTCGCGAGAGTCGTGTCGCGTGTAGGCAACGGTGAGACCATGTTGACGAAATGCGGCTAGCAAACGCAACATGTGCGACTCGGCGTCGGGGTTGTTGCGGCGACCTGTTGGCCCGCCCCAATGCTCGAGCACGTCGACACCTTTTTGGACGTCAATGAGGAGTAATGCGGTGTCGTTAGAAAACTGCGTAATCACGCCACTGAGCATAGTGAGCGGAGAAACGCTATTTGCGGCGTGAATCTCTTGCTGCCGGCATCCAGTTTTCGCCAGCGGTTGCATCAATGCGAGCCAAAAATCGTTGGCCGATTGGTTCGATCAGTTGAACAAAGTCGAGACTGTTTTGTTCGCCGAGGTGGCGCCACGCTTTTTCGCACAATTCATTTGTGGTGTCTTCGATCTGTTCTCTAAATGCGAGTCCTGCATCATTGATGCGTCCGTCACTGACAAAGCCACGGGCATCGAGTGCGGCCCAAGCTTCATCAAGTTGGGCATCATCGGCGCCGCGACTGCGCGGAATCCAGTCGCCTGGATAACCAAGAAACGCGTCGTGCAACAACCCTGCCTGCACGCCACTCACATCGCGACTTGCAAGTACCGCAAAGTGTGTGTCGCCGCGCCACTCGCGAATGCAGTTGATGGCAAGCCACGCAGACAGTGCAGGGTCTTCTTCACAGCGGGGCCATGCGCGATGCGCCGCATACAAAACGCGACTACCGATGGGCAGCGAGTCGGCAGCATCCCAAAGCGGCAAAGCCAACGCGCCCAATTGGTCAATTATTTCTGGTGCGTACTCGCGCAATCCTCGAGCGACGGCCTCATTGCGCACTCGATAAGCGTCTTCAAACGTGGTGTGCTGGCGAGCAACATCGAGGCATACATCAATGAACTCTTTGCGGATTGAGTAGAACGCTGCGGTGACGGCATTGTTGCCAACCGAGGCAAGTGGGGCAGAGCGCGTGGTGATGTAATAGCCCAAGCCATTTGGCACGCCAAGTGCGGTGAATCGTGCAATTGCATCTGGATCCCAATAAATCCAACCGATGAGTCGATGCGAAGCAAGCGAAGCTCTGGCACTGAGGTCACGCCAATTCGTCATGCGTAAACGGTATCAGTCGTGCAAGAATTATGAATAACCGTGAGTACCCCAAGTTTGTTTTCTGATGCACAAGAACTGCTTCCGTTTGATGGAAGTGCTGTGCTGTATCCAAGATTTTTCGATGCCAACTTTGCGCGGGAAGCATTTGAGGAATTGAAAACCAAAACGCCGTGGGAGCAGCCGGAGATGGTCATGTTCGGGAAGAAGCACGCTCAGGCTGGGCTCTCTACGTGGTTTACAGATAGTGGAATTTCGTATCAGTATTCGGGAATCGTGCGCGAAGCACACCCAATGACGTCATTGCTCACGAAGATCGGGGCTATGTGCACCGCGCATACCGGCGCACAATTCAACTCAGTTCTCGTCAACTTGTACCGAGATGGGCAAGACAGTGTGAGTTGGCACTCAGACAATGAAGCGGTTAACGGCAAGGAGCCGACAATTGCGTCGGTGAGTCTCGGTGCAACGCGTCGCTTCGATCTGCGGCACAAAGAGACAAAAGAGATGGTGAAGGCAGACCTGGAAGATGGATCACTCTTGGTGATGTCGGGCCTCTCGCAACACTGCTGGTCGCATCAGATTGCTAAAACGAAAACACCAGTCGGTCCAAGAATCAATTTGACGTTTCGACAAGTACAGCCAATTCTTCTGCAGTGATTTCCCCCACGTGTGTAGCGATCACCTTGCCATGTGAGTTGATCATGAGGGTGGAAGGCACTGATGTCACGCCGAGTGCAGATGAAATGCGTCCTTCGGTGTCGATAACCACAGGCATTGTGAGGCCAATTTCTTGTGCGTACGCAGCCACCGAATCGAGTTTGTCGCCAAGATTTACTGCCACGACGGAGACATCGTTATGTTTGGCAGCAAATTCTTGCAACTGAGGTAATTCGCGTCTGCATGGCACGCACCATGTTGACCACAAACTGACAACAAGAGTGTTTCCTGTAAGTAAATCATCGGTGTTGATCTCGGCTCCGCTTGAGTCGATAACACTGACTGAAGGCCATCGTGCTTCTGACTCAACTGATTGGCGAGCGCAACTTGTCAAGGTCAACAAGACGAGAGCGTAGACAAACAGACACTTCATGAGGTGACAATGATCAGCACGCGGTCATTGAGCAGAATCGTGCAGTCGCCTTCGATGGTCGCTACTTGTGACCAGTAGTGGCTCAAAGTTTCGCCAGGGCGCACAGAGAATGGGCCAATGACGTGCGTAAATGTGTCGTTGTTGACAACCACAAATTCGTCGCCAACTTTGACTTGGACAATCTCGGGTAATAAGTCAACGAATTCGCCGCGTGCAACGGCATCAAAGGTGCCGGCAGGTACAACAACGCGTAGGACAGTGCCTGTAGTAACGACTGAAGAGGTTTCAGTGTTGCTGCACGAAGCAACAATCCCCGAAATCATGAACACGAACACGCCAAACGAGATGATCGTTCGGCGTGTTCGTAGTTTCATGTTGTACTGAATAATTATGGAGCTTCGGTCAAAACTGGAACATCAACAATGGTTGTTGCACCAGATTCAAATGTCAGGGTGACAGCAATTGATGTGCCGGTTTCGAGGGGCTTGGCGAGCTCCATGAGCATGATGTGAAACCCACCCGAGACAAGTGCGAGAGGTGTTCCTGCTGTCATCGGGATTGACGCAATCTCTTGCATTCCCATTGAGCCATCGGCTGCGGTTGTGGTCTCATGCACTTGCGTCATTTTGGCGATTTCCATGTCGACGGATGCGCCAACTAGTGCATCATCGGCGCTTGGCGTGACGTTCATATATATCACTCCAACTGTTGACTCCATTGGGCTTGTGCGAGCCCAAGCTCCGTCAATGGTGAATGTCGTCTCGGTTGCAACCACAGTGGTATCTGGCGCCACGGTGTCTGTCGAGCTGGTTGAACTGCCACATGAAGTGGCAATCAATGTGAGCGCTGCAATTGCGGCGACGGTGAATGTTGCTTTTCTCATTGTTTTCTCCTTAGTTGATGTTGTTGATGAGAATTTGAAGATCGTTGGTGAATCCATCGGCACCAACGCCAAACGGAAGTTCGTCAATGACGGTGCCCATGTCGTCAACGATGTATGCAAGGGCCGTGTGGGTCACCTCAATCACTCCTGCAGCGTTGGTGGTGACTGATGAATTGGCAAGAAATGCTTCTTCTGCGTTTTTGAGTTCAACCATGTCGGTCGTTCGAAGGACATGAAATCTGTCGACATACGAACTGAGGTATGGAGAAAGTCGATCAACAGTGTCGCGCAGTGGGTCAACTGTTACGAATGCGAGATCAACAATGTCGGAGGACGGACCAATGCGCTTGAGTGCAGATCGAAGATCGGCCAACGTAGTGGGGCAGAGGTCGGGGCACATGGTGTATCCGAAGTAGACCACCAACAGCTCACCAGGTTTTGCTCGCATGGTGAATGGTGTTGTTGTGCGACCCCAGAATTCTTCTGGGAGATTCACGACCGCCACATTGAGCGGATTGTCGCGAACTAAACCGACGAGAGTTTGCTGATCGGTTCCGCAGCCCGCAGTAGCGAGGGCTACTGCGGACGCGAAACTTACTATTCGTATGAACTTCATTCGTTTCTTCGGTTACTTCAATGCGAGTGCAATTTTGTCTTTTGGAGTTGAAAATGCGTGAATGAAACCAGCAATGCTGGCAAGCAACATCACGAGCGCTCCAAGGAAGCTCAACATGCCAGCAAGTGCGGCTTTTTCGCCGAAAATACTGAAACCATATGAGGTGAGCAAGAGACCACGAAGGGTCTCACCTTTAAACATTGATTCGCGTTGTCCGGTGATTTTGTCGAGGTCGGCTTTCAGTTCAACCACATTGCTTGCATTGGCAGCAGTTGCATCAGCAAGCGCGATCTTTGCCTTGGTCTGAATGGCGCCAATTGTTGCGTATGTTTCGCCGCCGCCAATGCCCTTGAGGTGCATGCCGATGTAGTCGTTGGCGTAGCACTCGGCCTTTTTGCCGGAGTCAAGTGGTGTTCCTGCGTTTTCAATAAGGCAACTCGATGCCTTTTCTTCGTCAGAGAGAAACTCGGCAGCAGTGAAACTGATTTTCTGCTCTGCAAGTTGGTCGTGGACGTATGAGTCTGCGAAATCGGCGTTGGTCTTAAAGACAAAGCCGAGAAGCACCAGCAAGATAGCTACTGCTATACCGCCCGCACTGAAGATCATGTCAAGTGTTCTGCGTTTCATTATGTTTTATCGCTCGAATTGTTGGGAGTTATCAAGCGACGATCACCTCCTAAAAACAAGAGTACGAGCGCATCACAAAATCAACTGAAGAAACTGATGTCATCTAATTCACAGATGGTGTTATGCACACCTAATTGTTATGTGTACCTAACTTGTACCTAACGAGCTTGCTGGTGAGTTAGTGAGTTGCGTGTGCGTGATGCACGCGCTGTGCTGCGTCAACATGCTCAACAGTTAGCCCACAACATCCACCAATAACTTGGGCACCCAGTGATGTCCACTCTTCAAAAAATGTTTCAAGACGCGGTGGTTCAATCACGTCCACAAATCTCCAGTCGGGCATTTCAAAGTATCCACCGTCTGGGTACGCCGAGAGAGGGCCTGAGAATGTTTTGCGAATGGTCTTGAGCGACTCGCCAACGATTTCGGCACTGGTGTGCATCACGCCCGCCACATCCACACCTGTTTTTGGAATGAACTTGGTGATTTCTTCAAGCGGCAAATCATCGAAAGCATGAAATGCAACAACGCGGCCATCTGTTGTGCGCCGTGCGCTTAAGCCAAACCAAACTGGCAATCCAGTTGCCATTGCTGCTTCCAACACAAGTGGCACACGGGTCGGTTCGTACATCATTTCGAGCATGATGTGGTCAACGCCTGCTTTTTTCAGAACTTGTGCAAGTTCATGAAAGGCATCGGAGATTTGGTTGAGCGGAGGTGTCTTGGTTTGGTCGACAACTGCAGTGCCTTGCGCAACAGGCACCATGTGAGAGAGCGAACCAGCGACAACTATTTTGCGGCCTGCAGGTGCCAAGTCGCGTGCGCGAAGCGCAGCCTCAACTGCGATGGTATTGATTTCCTCTACACGATCTCCGAATCCCGCTCCGGTCAGCATGAGGCGTGACGATGCATAGGTGTTGGCGGTGATTACATCGGCGCCAGCATTGATGTAGTCCAGATGAATCTCGGTGAGTAGCGCGCTATTTGTGAGCGATGCAGGACCACACCAAGCAGCAGTGTCCATCTGCGCGCCCCGACGTTGCAGTTCAGTTCCTGTGCCACCGTCTAGAACAATGATGTCTTTGGCGTCTAGGCGATTCTTGATGTGTTGGTAATTCATAGATACCAACAATAACGGTGCGCCGCTTGAATGTTCTCCTCGGAATTGACCCGTTTATGTAGAGCTTGTTGGTGCAACGGTCGTGCCTGCCATAACACCGAGCAAGACAAAAACTGTGCCGGCAACATACCGCTGCACAAATGGAAGTGACCGACCGGTGAGCAGTCGTGCCCGCAATGCACTTGCGGTGAGTGCATACAGTGCATCGGTGATGCAACCAATTAATACAAATGTCGATCCCAAGATGAGCGACTGAAGCGCTGGCGAACCGCGACCTGTGTCAATGAATTGCGGTAAAAACGACAAGAAGAACAATGCAACTTTTGGATTGAAAACATTGACAATAATTCCTTGAGTGAATGATCGACGCAACGTCACTGATGTCGAAGTATCAGAAAACACGGCTGGTTTGCGGAGGAGCGTGCGTAGGCCAATGAAAACTAAATAGCCCGCACCAATCCATTTGACTGCTGTGAAGGCAGTCTGCGAGGCAGCGATGATCGCAGAGAGCCCTGCCGTGGCAGCAACAACATGAAAGAAATTGCCAATCTCGAGACCAGCAACCGCAGAAAGCGCAACACTTCTGCCATCAGAAACACTCCGGTTAATGACGTACAGCACGGCAGGGCCAGGAATAACGAGCAAGGCCAGCGATGCAATGGCAAAGGCGAGGATTGAATCGATGGATGGAATGCCCTAACGATAGGCGCGCAAACGTTGCGCACGAGGCACATCTGTTGGCGGAAACCTAGTTTTCCGATTCTGTCGGCTTGGTTGACATTTATTAGTCTGTAAAGCATGAGAGTTTCTGTAATTGACGATGCATGCCATGGCCACCAGATGTGCGCGATTGCTGCACCCGAGGTGTTTGGTAGCGACGAGATGGGCAATGCAACGGTGCTGATCAGCGGTGATGTCCCTGCAGAGTTGCAGGCAAAGACTCGAAGAGCAGAATCAAATTGTCCAGAACGCGCAATCGTCATTACTGATTAGTTAAAGTTTGCAAATAACTGGGGGGTTATTTCTTATGACTGAAGTTCGTAAACCTGTAGAAGATCTGCTGACCGACTACGACATCTTTGAGCCGGAGTTTGTCAAAGATCCGTATCCAAGTTTTTCCGAAATTCGCGAATCACAATGCCCGATTGCTCGCACCGAGCGTTACGAAGGCTCATGGTTACCAACTCGTTATGAAGACGTTGTGGCGATTGCCCAAGAGTATGAGACGTTTACATCGCGTGGCATTTTGGTTGTGCCACCAATCCCCGGCCAGGCCGAAGGCGCATATGGAAACGTTGCAGCCCCACCAATTACCTCTGATCCACCTGACCACCACTGGCATCGTCGACTCATCTTGC
>JBIKZO010000092.1:0-5832 GCA_044354675.1 Ilumatobacteraceae bacterium
CAAACAAGGGCGAATGGCTCGCTAGCGAATTCGGTATCGCCGAATGGGCTGGCCGTCCAACTCCAGACGAGTACCTCGCACGTGAGTGGTTCTCATCTGGTGACTGGAACCCGTCTTACCTCAATTCGCCTGCGCTTGATAAGGCGATTTTGGATTGGCAAAGTGCTCTCACAGTTGCAAAGAAAAAGGCTGCAAGTTCGGCTATTCAGAAGGCATCCCTCAAGGACACACCGATCATCGTTGCTTACAACGAGATCCGTGTTTCGGTAACTTCAAACAAAGTGAAGGGTGTTCAGTTCAATCAGCAAGGTGCTGTTTACGACACTGGTCAAAGCGCCTAATAGCGAGTTAACTGACTAAAAAATTAATTAGAAAAAGAGACCGGCCTAGGAAACTAGGTCGGTCTCTTTTTATTTGCCCAATCTTCGGGGGTATTGAGATGGTGTTGCTAAACTTGAGATTTCTATGCTGAGATTTGTCGTTAAGCGCATTGGGCTTTCAATAATGACATTAATCATGGTCTCGCTCATTGTATTTTTGATGACGTCAATCTTGCCCGGGGATATCGCCAAACAAACTCTTGGTAGAGATGCAACGCCTGAAGCCTACGAAATTTGGAATAAAGAAAAAGGTTTTGATAAGCCACTCGTCGTGCAATACGGCCGCTGGATGGGTGGGGTTGTGACAGGCGATCTGGGCATTTCGTTGCAATATGAACAACCAGTCTCTGAAATTTTGGGGCCCGCAGCAGGTAAGTCTGCGCAGTTGGCAATTGTCGCATTGATTTTGATTGCGCCGATCAGTATTTTGGGTGGCATCGCTGCAGCGATGAATAGGGGCAAGAAAGTTGACCGAATGTTAACCGTTGGCGGTTTGTCTGCTGCCGTAATCCCAGAGTTTGTTTGGGCGGTCGTATTGATTCTTGTGTTTGGTGTAGCGATTCGAGCGTTTCCTGTTTCGGCTTTTCCTGACGAAGAGAACCCAAATATTTTTAACAGTATTTATCATTTACTGCTTCCGTCAATTGCATTGCTCTTTGTATTGTTTGGCTATATTTCAAGAATCACCCGTGCAGGCGTGATTGAAGCTCTTGATTCCGACTACATGCGAACCGCAGTGCTTAAGGGTCTTTCACGAAAGGCTGCAGTGTTCAGGCACGTGTTGCGCAATGCTTTGTTGCCAACTATCGCGGTTATCGCGACACAAGTGCCATACCTTGCAGGTGGACTCATCGCGATCGAAAGAGTTTTCAACTACCCAGGTTTCGGCAATATTTTATTGGATGCTGTAATCGCGCGAGACTTTCCCCTGCTGCAGACCGCAGTATTTCTCACAGGTGCAGTAATTATTTGTTTTCAGTTGATCGCCGACATTTTGTTTGCAGTTTTGAACCCACGCATTAGACAAAGGGTGACAGAGTGACAGACGAAACAGCAAAACAAACCAAACAGACCGAACTAAGTGAACGTCTCGCAGTTCTCAAAAAGAATAAGGCGTTCATAGTTGGGGCATCAATCTTGGCCTTCTGGGTATTTAGCGCAATTTTCGGCAAGTTAATTGCTAGATACGACCAGGACTTCATGGATTATGAGTCGATTAACTCTGCGCCATCTTTGAAGTATTGGTTCGGTACCGATAGTAACGGACGAGATGTTTTCTCAAGAGTAATTGTTGGCTCACGAATTATCATGGTTATTTCTTTTCTCGCTACTTTGCTCGGGGCATTTGTTGGCGCATCGCTTGGTTTGATCGCTGGTTATCTCAAAGGCAAATTTGACATGATCTTGATGCGCATTCTTGAAGCCATTTCGGCGATACCCGTGATCATTATTGCGCTATTGGCAGTTGCTGCGATCGGTCAGTCGTCGCCAATAATCACAATTTTGATTATTGGTTTCATCTTTACGCCAAACGTGGCCCGAACTGTGCGCGCAGCGGTGCTGGGCGAGTCTGAACTCGAATATGTTGCTGCTGCAAAGTTGCGTACCGAAAAGACATTACATATTTTGTTTAGAGAAGTTCTGCCAAATGTTTTGCCAACTTTAATTGTTGAGTTCACCGTTCGTCTCGGTTACGCCATCTTTGCAGTTGCGACCCTGTCATTTTTGGGCGCTGGACTAGAAGCCGGTTCGCCTGACTGGGGAACACAAGTAGCTGATACTTGGTCACTGATTTTCACAAACGTCTGGTGGCCTACTTTGTTTCCGTCGTTGGCAATTGCTTCGGTTGCAGTCAGCATTAACCTAATTTCAGATGCATTGCTTGAGGTTTTTGAGTTATGAGCACAGTTAATACTCCAACGCTCGAACTACGCGGTCTTGAAGTGGCGTACACCGTTCGCGGTATCGATCGCCAAGTTTTGCGCGGCGTCTCGTTTTCAATTGCTCCTGGTGAGGCATACGGCCTTGTTGGCGAGTCTGGCTGCGGAAAGTCAACTGCCGCATTCGCCGCCATGCGATATTTGCCACGTAACGGCAAAATAACTGCTGGCGAGATTTTTTTTGAGGGCAAAAATATCGTTGATATCGCCGAAGAAGATGTCGCGCAACTGCGTCGCTCGGCAATCTCAATGGTTTATCAGAACCCAGCCACCGCCCTAAACCCGACGATCAGAATTGGCAAGCAGATCGCCGAAGTATTTATGTTAAGCGGTGCATCAAAATCTGATGCGATGGCGATGGCGCAGGACGCGTTGACAAAAGTTCAAATTTCCGACCCGGCAAAAGTTATGCGACGTTATGCACACCAATTGTCAGGTGGCATGGCTCAGCGTGTAGTTATCGCAATGGCCTTGGCATCTAATCCACGGTTACTAGTGATGGATGAACCTACGACTGGTCTTGACGCGACGGTCGAGGCTGAAGTTCTCGATTTGGTACGTGATTTGCGTCGCGATACAGGAACTGCAGTTTTGTTCATCAGTCATAACTTGGGCGTGATTCGAAACATGTGCGATCGTGTTGGGGTTCTTTACGCAGGCGCGCTTGTCGAGCAAGGGGCAACTGCCGATCTGTTTGATAATCCAAGTCATCCGTACACGGTTGGGTTATTGCGTTGCATACCCCGTGGAGGTTTGCATAAGAGCGCCGAGCGTCTTGACACAATTCCTGGCACGCCACCTGCACTAGGCACGCACTTTGATGGTTGCGTGTTTTCGGCACGTTGTGCGCTCGTTGAAGACAAGTGTCGCACTGTTCAACCACAGATGGTCAATATTTCAGACTCGCATGTGGCCAGATGCTTCCACAGTGACAAGGCGATTGCGATTCCGCGCTCAATTGAGAAGATTGAAATTCAATCAACTTCAAAACATCATTCGGCGATTGTCGGTGAGAGTTTGCTGAATGTCAGCCACTTGTCAAAAGTCTTTACACAAGACGGACATCAAGTTCGAGTGGTCAATGATGTCTCGCTGACTTTGGGTGTTGGCGAGACTCTTGGTTTGGTTGGTGAGTCAGGTTCAGGAAAGACAACAATTGCCAAACTTATTTTAGGTTTGGTTGCGCCTGAAGATGGTTGCAACATCACGCTCGATGGCAAAAGCTTGGCAAAAACTTTGAACCGTCGCGATGTGCAAGATGTTGGTGCAATGCAGATCGTCTTTCAGAACCCAGATCAAGCATTAAATCGTCGTCATAGCGTGACTCGAATTGTGAGTCGAGCAGTAGAGCGTTTGCGTGGCTTTAACGTCAGCGACGCACTTGACCGAGCACACGAATTATTGCTGGGAATGCGGGTAGAGGCGACACTTCACAGTGCGAGGCCCGTACAACTTTCGGGCGGTCTTAAGCAACGCGTGGCAATTGCCCGAGCGTTTGCAGGCGCACCACAACTCGTTGTCTGCGACGAACCGACATCGGCGCTCGATGTTTCTGTGCAAGCAGCAATTCTTAACTTGTTGGTCGACCTACAAAAACAAGACGGCACGAGTTTTGTTTTTATTTCCCACGACCTCGGTGTAGTCAGATATATCTCCGACAAAATTGCAGTGCTTTACCTCGGTCGCGTTGTCGAGTTTGGTGAGTCCAATCGAGTATTCCAGGGCCCGCACCACCCGTACACCGAGGCATTGCTCTCGTCAGTGCCCAATATCGACGGCTCAATTCGCAAGCGCATTCCGCTCACAGGGGTTGTTCCAAGCCCTTCAAACCCGCCATCTGGCTGTGTTTTGCACCCACGTTGCCCACGTATGGCCGGCAGTGGAGTCGAGCACTTGTGCACAAGCATTGAACCGGAACTACTCGAGACAGACCCTGGTCATTTCATGCGTTGCCACATACCGCTTGATCAATTGCGCACAGTTCAGACCCAATAGTCACATGGGTTTACCCCCCCACAGACTTGACTATTACGGGCAAATGTCCATAGAGTGAACAAATCGGATTGGGGTCATTCCGGCCGCAGTCGAATCAACAGGGGGAAATTCCTAGATGAAACAAACATCCACGAAAAGTGGGCTGTTCAGAAAACTCTCGATTGGTTTAGGACTCGCACTTGCAGTCTCAACCGTCGGTGTTTCTGGAAGCAACGCAAAGTCAGTTCCACAAGCTAAGCGCACAGCCAAAGACATGATCATCTTGATCGCTGAAAAAGATGCTGGCTGGTGCACACAGGATTCACCGGGTGGTGGACAAATTGGAGCCTCTGGTTCAGTGCTCGAAAGTCTCACTATCAAAAACAACAAGGGCGACATCGTTCCTTACTTGGCAGAATCAGTAACAGCGTCGAATGGAAACAAGACATGGACGATCAAACTTCGTTCTGGCATTACGTACAGCGACGGCACACCATTAGATGCTGACAACCTGATTGCGAACTTCCGTTCACTCGCGGGTATTGGTCTGCTCTACAAGTCGGGCCCAGCTCCCTCGTTGCCAGCAATTGCATGGCAACAGAGCTTTGACGTTCCTGGCATGAAAGGTCTCACGACAATGCTCACAGGCTTGGCAAAATCGGGTCCAGCATTCTTGGCAACAAGTGCTGACTACGGCAAGATGTTGGCAAACGAAAAGAAGGCATTCGTCAAAATCGACAGCCTCACCGTCCAAGCCAACCTCGTTGTACCTCGTCCAAACTTTGCCTACAACTTGTGGAGTGAAGGTCGTGTCCGCATGATGTCAACCGCATCGCTCGGAAACGCAGCATGTGGCAAGACAATGGCTGTTGGTACTGGACCATTCATGATCAAGTCGAAGGGCATTGACCCATTCGTCACAGAGCTCGTGAAGAATCCAAATTACTGGCGCAAAGATGCGGCTGGAAAACAATTGCCATACGCCAACTCCGTCACATTTAAAGTGGTGCAAGACGGTGGACAGCGCGTAAACGCAATGGCAAAAGGCCAAGCAGACGTCGCTTTGTTCGGTGCCACATCGGGTCAACAGTTGAACCGTATTAAGGACACCCTCAAAGACAAGATGTCGCTATACGTAGGTCCTCGTGAAACCAACTGGGCATTCCACTTGAACACTATGAAGGAACCTTTCAACAATCTTTTGGCTCGTGAGGCTTTTGCTTATGCACTGGATCGCGAAACCTTTGCAAAGATTGCCTGCAAGGGCAACTGTGAAGCCGCAATTGCAATGGCTCCAAAGATGCACCCATATTTCAGCAAGAAGGGTGCGATCACGTTTGACTTGAAAAAAGCCAAAGCCAAAGTCAAGGCCTACACGGCTGAGACTGGAAAGGCACTTGAGTTCCAGTTCCCAATTACTGACTCAACCGAGTCGACGAACGATGCAAACCTGGTTTGTGGAATGATGAAGGCTGCCGGAATCGGCTGCACACTCATGGCACCAATCACAAGTGCTGCCTACATCTCACGAGCATTCC
>JBIKZO010000093.1:0-5775 GCA_044354675.1 Ilumatobacteraceae bacterium
CCTTCGCACCTTTCGCATTTTCAAATACGTTGATTCCGAGACGGCGCGAAATGCGCACCTTTGGTCCTGTATAGCGAGCCATGACTTACGGCCTCTTTCGCTTTGGCTGGAGGCAACCGTTGTGTGGGATCGGCGATACATCTTTAATGCCGGACACTTCGATGCCTAGTTGTTGGATAGAACGCAATGCGGTGTCACGACCAGAACCTGGACCCTTGACATGCACTTCTGCACGACGGAGACCCTGCTCCATCGCTGCTCGGCCGGCCTTCTCTGCTGCCATTTGAGCGGCGAACGGAGTTGACTTGCGCGAACCAGAAAAGCCAACGCCACCCGACGATGCCCATGCGATGACATTGCCTTCAGTGTCGGTGATGGACACGATGGTGTTGTTGAACGAACTCTTGATGTGCACGACGCCTGTCGTGACATTTTTGCGGTCACGCTTGCGCGTGCGACGAACTGGTGCTTTTGCCATGGTCTACTTCCTCACTGCCATCTTCTTGTTGGCCACTGTTTTCTTCGGGCCCTTACGAGTACGTGCGTTGGTGTGGGTGCGCTGACCGCGAACTGGAAGACCCTTGCGGTGACGTGTTCCCTGGTACGAACCAATTTCGATCTTGCGCTTGATGTCGGTCTGAACGTTGCGGCGAAGGTCGCCTTCCACCGTCAAACCATTTTCGATGTACATACGAATCTTGTTGACTTCAGAGTCAGTCAAGTTGCGCACGCGAGTGTCTGGGCTGAGTTCGAGTTCTTTGCACATCTTGGCCGAGGTCGCACGACCAATGCCATAGATATATGTAAGAGCAATCTCGAGGCGCTTCTCGCGCGGAATGTCTACACCTGAAATACGTGCCATGAGTGGTTCCTTTTAGCCTTGACGTTGCTTGTGTCGCGGGTTTTCACAAATCACCATCACGCGCTTGTGCCGGCGAATGACCTTGCACTTTTCGCAGATTTTTTTGACGCTTGGTTTAACTTTCACTGTGAATGCCTCTGATGGTTGGTTATTTATGTCGATAGGTAATTCGGCCTCTGGTGAGGTCGTATGGCGTTAACTCAACTTGGACTTTGTCCCCCGGCAAAATGCGAATGTAATTCATTCTCATTTTCCCGGAAATGTGAGCTAACACTGTGTGTCCGTTATCAAGTGCGACACGAAACATTGCGTTGGGCAATGACTCGGTGATTACGCCTTCCAGCACAATCGCGTCTTCTTTATTTTTTGGCAGAACTTTCTCCTCAAAACGCACGGACACAAGCCAAGAGGGCGATAATCCTCCCAAAAGGCGAAGGGTTATGCTACCGCCGCATAATCCCACCCCAAAACCCCTAGACCAAGGTGAATTGGTACTTTTTCCCCAAATTTCTAGGCTTGAGCCGCTTTGACCGCGGAGGTCAGGCGCTCAAAGACTTCCTCGGTTGTGCCGAGGCCGTCCACCACTACGAGCCGCGATTTGCTCGTGTAGTAGTCGATTAATGGTGAGGTTAAAGAGTCATAGAGGTCGAGACGATGGCTGATTGCCTCAGGTGTGTCGTCATCACGCTGGTGCACAAGACCACCACATTTTGCGCACTTCCAAGGCTTCGGATCATTGCCGTCCGAGATGTAGTTGGCATCACACTGCTCGCATGTGCGCCGTGCCGACAACCTGCTCAACACCAACTCACGCTTGACTTCCAGGTTGATCACAATGTCGACTGGACGCACTTCGGTGATGTGATCAAACGAGGTTGCTTGCCCAACTGTGCGCGGGAAACCGTCCAAGATGTAGCCACTGACACGAGCATCTGTTTCGCCGATGCGACCCTGCACAAGGCTGACCATCAGATCGTCTTCAACAAGATTGCCTTGGTCTAAAACCTTTTTCACTGCTCGGCCAACAACGGTGTCTTGCCTGATTGCGCTGCGCAACATTTCACCAGTTGAAATATGTGGTGCACCGAAGTGCTCAGACAACAGTCGGCATTGTGTGCCTTTGCCGGCACCCTGGCGACCGAGCATAATGATGCGCACTGCTGTTGACATGATTTCCCTGTTCGATGAAATTTCTGAAGGCGTTTCCTTTTAGGAAAGCGTCACTTCAAGAAACCCTCGTAGTTGCGCTGCATGAGTTGGCTATCGATTTGGCGCATCAATTCGAGTGCAACACCCACCGCGATCAACACGGTGGTGCCTGCGAATGGAAATGACTGCACGTCGCCGACCCACAAAATGATGTACGGCAAGATCGCAATAAAGGCGACAAACATTGCACCAGGCAAGGTGATTCGGTTGACGGTCTTTGCGAAGAAACTTTCGGTCTGTGGTCCTGGTCGAATACCTGGAATAAAGCCGCCCTGCTTGCGTAACTGGTCTGCTTGACGAATTGGGTCGAATGCGATGGAGTTGTAAAAGTATGCGAACGCAATGATCAACAAGAAGAAGACCGAGATGTACAGCATGTTTTGGCTATTGACCAAGTAATTGTTCACAAAACCGGCGATTGAACCGCGCCAGCCTTCTCCGCTACCGAGCATGTTTGACATCAACACTGGCAACAACAACACCGAGCTTGCAAAGATGATTGGCACAATGCCAGCCTGATTGACCTTGAGCGGAATGTATGTGTTTTGGCCACCATACATTTTGCGACCGACAACTCGTTTGGCAAATTGCACGGGGATACGCCGCTGCCCTAACTCGACTCGCACCACCGCAAACAAAATGCCGATTGATACTGCTACGAGAACGATAAACGTGATGGTTTTCTTGCTTTGCAATAGCGAGTAATAGTTGTATGGCAAACCGCTCACTACCGAAGCAAAAATCATCATCGACATTCCGTTGCCAATGCCGCGCTGACTAATCAATTCACCGATCCACATCAACAATGCGGTACCCGCGACAAGCGAAGGAATAACGAGCAATGCGCGGGGCATAAACGGATCCAACAAAATAACGTCTGGTGCCTGAGCAGCCGCGCCGAAGAATGCCGAGCCGTTGCCTTGACCAAATATAAATGTCAGACCAGAACCCTGCAAGACGGCGATTGCAATAGCCAAATAGCGAGTCCACTGCGTGATCTTGCGTTGACCGACTGCGCCTTCTTGCTGCCACTGCTCGAGCTTCGGAATAACGACACCGAGCACCTGCATAATGATGCTGGCCGTGATGTACGGCATGATGCCGAGTGCGAAGATGGAAAAACTTCCGAAGGCTCCACCAGAAAACAAGTTGAGGAAACCAAGTGCACCTTGTGAGTTGGATGCTTCAGTTAACTGGCGAACCGCTTGCGAATCAATACCTGGCGCACGCAATGCAGCACCAAAGCGATAGATCGCAACCATGGCAAATGTAAACATCAGCTTGTTACGAAGATCTTCCACTTTGAAGATGTTTTTTACATTGGACAACATCGTTGTGGCTCCCCTATTTCTCTAGTATCTGAAAAATAGTACTAGCGGTTGGTGAACTGGCTGCCCTTGGCGGCTGGACGAGGACCCTTGTGCGGCATTGCCACAATCGTGACGCTTCCACCGGCTGCAACGATCGCCTGCTCAGCAGTTTTGGAAACGGCGTGTGCCGAAACTTTGACTGCCTTGGTGATCTTGCCTCGACCCAACACCTTGATCAGTGTTCCCTTGTGCGCAGCACTGCGCTGCACGAGTACGGCTGGATTGACTTCATCCAAATTCAGAGCATCAATCACGTCGAGGTTGACGGCGTAGTACTCAACGCGGAACGGGTTATTAAAACCCTTCAACTTTGGTACGCGCTGCTTGAGCGGCATCTGTCCACCTTCGAAACCACGGGCAACCGTGTTACGGGCGTACTGACCTTTGGTACCACGACCTGCGGTCTTGCCACCTTTACCGCCGATACCACGACCGACGCGCTTTGGTTTTTTGGTTGAGCCCTTTGATGGGGCCAGTTGATCAACGCGCATGATTACTTGCCTTCCTTGATTTCAATCAGGTGAGGAACTCGTCGCAACATGCCACGAATTTCTGGACGATCTGGCAACACGTTGGTGTGTCCAATGCGACGCAAACCAAGTGCGCGCAATGTTGCGCGGTTCTTTGGCTTGTTGCCGATTTCGGAACGCACTTGCGTCACAGTGATAGTTGGACCGGTGTGTGCAACCTTGACGCGCTTGACGCGCTTTGTCGAAGTGTTGCCCGATGCGGCTTTGAGTGCTGCTGCTTCGGCGCGTGCCTCTGCTGCAGCCTTCTTGGCCTGTGGCTTGCGGTCGCGAATTGTGCGACCTGGCTTTTTAAATGCACCCATGGTTAGTGAGCTCCTTGTGCGTTCTTGCGCTCATTAAATGCTCGCAACAATCCTTTTGGAACAAACGACTCTGCAGGAAGACCGCGGCGACGAGCAATTTCGTCTGGTCGCTGCAGATCTTTGAGACCATTGATCGTTGCACGTGCAACGTTGATGGCATTTGACGAACCGAGCGACTTAGCAAGCACGTCATGAATGCCGGCTTCTTCCAAGATGATTCGTGCAGCACCACCAGCAATAACGCCGGTACCAGGAGCAGCAGGCTTCAAGAGCACGCGACCCGCACCATTAATACCGAGTACTTGGTGCACGATTGTCGAACCAGCAAGTGCCACGTTAAATACGTTGCGCTTTGCTTCTTCTGTGCCCTTTTGGATAGCCAATGGAACTTCTTTGGCCTTGCCGTAGCCCAAGCCAACACGGCCTGCTCCGTCACCGATCACAACAAGTGCGGTGAACGAAAAGCGACGACCGCCCTTGACCACTTTGGCCACGCGATTGATGTGTACCACGCGTGACTCGCGCATCTGACCAGGCTCGGTTACACGAGGTACTGGGTAATGCGACTCTTGCTTGCGTGGTGGCTTGCCTGTTTTTTCCATGTTTGTCATTAGAACTCCAACCCTGCTTCTCTGGCGGCTTCTGCCGCTGCTGCTACACGACCGTGGAACAAAAATCCACCGCGGTCATAGACAACTTTTGTGATTCCTGCAGCCTTTGTGCGCTGACCAACGAGTTGGCCAATGCGTGTTGCTGCTTCGACAGTTGCACCCGAACCCTGCTTGCGCTGTTCTGGCTCGACAGTTGATGCCGATGCAATCGTCGTGCCGTTCAAGTCATTGATGACCTGAACAGTGATGTGTTTGTTACTGCGATAGACGGCCAAGCGTGGACGATCGGCTGTACCTGTGATCTTCTTGCGCACTCGTCGGTGACGACGCAAGCGACCTGCGTGGCGCTGGCTAGCTGCTGTTTTCATAATGTCAAAATCTCCAATTTACTTCTGGTTACTTCTTGCCGGTCTTGCCTGCTTTACGCAGTACTCGCTCACCCAAATAACGCACGCCCTTGCCCTTGTAAGGCTCTGGCTTGCGAATTTCGCGGATGTTGGCAGCAACTTGACCGACAACTTCCTTGTCTGGACCTTTTACGATCACTCGTGTCTGGGTCGGAACATCAAACGTCACGCCAGCTGGCGCATCAATCACGACTGGGTGTGAAAAACCAAGAGCCAACTTCAATTTGTTTGGGCTCTGGGCTTCTGCGCGATAACCGACGCCGATGATCTCAAGTTCTTTTGAATATCCATCAGTGACACCGATGACCATGTTGCTCACCAATGTGCGCACCAAACCGTGGCGTGCGCGTGAATCGCGCTCGTCATTGTCGCGTGTAACAGTGATGTTGTTGTCGGCATGTGTGATCGAGACGCCAACTGGAAAGTCACGCGTGAGCGTTCCCTTTGGTCCCTTGATCGTCACGGATAAACCCGAGATCTTGAC
>JBIKZO010000094.1:0-5721 GCA_044354675.1 Ilumatobacteraceae bacterium
TTTCAACAGCACCGAGGATCCGGTCCTCGGTGCTGTTGATTACTTCTCACGGCAGACTGTTGAGGTGACTTCCATGCACGATCAGCAAAAGGATTACGTCCTTCGCACCGTAGAAGAGCGCGGCATCCGCTTGGTGCGACTGTGGTTTACCGATGTGCTCGGCAACCTCAAGTCGTTTGCAATCAGCCCTGCTGAAATGGAAAACGCTCTCAACGACGGAATGTCGTTTGACGGATCATCAATTGATGGTTACAGCAGAGTGCAAGAAAGCGATGTGCTTGCGCTTCCTGATGCAAATACTTTTGAAGTGCTTCCATGGGCCGATGCCAAAGGTGCAGAGGCTCGAGTTTTTTGTGACATCGCCAAGTTGGACGGCACACCGTTTGATGGTGACCCACGACAGGTGTTGAAGCGCAATCTTGGTCTCGCCCGCGATAAGGGTTATTCGTTCTATGTGGCCCCCGATATCGAATATTTTTATCTCGCACCTCCAGACAGCACGAACACACCTGTCTTGCTGGACGAAGGTGGTTTTTTCGATCTCACCTCGACCGACATTCCAAGCTCGCTACGCAAAGAAACTATTCGCACGCTCGAGACCATGAGCATCCCTGTCGAGTACAGCTTTCACGAAGATGCGCCAAGCCAACACGAAATCGATTTGCGCCACACCGACGCACTCACCATGGCCGACAGCGTGATGACATTTCGTTTTGTCGTCAAAGAGATCGCAGCACTGCACAATGTGCACGCCACATTTATGCCAAAGCCTCTCGAAAACATTCAGGGCTCGGGCATGCACCTCCATCTTTCGTTATTCAAGGGCGAACAAAATGCGTTCTACGATGAGAACGACGCATACAACTTGTCGCCGACTGCAAAATGTTTTATGGCCGGCTTGTTACGCCATGCAGCCGAAATTACTGCTGTCACCAACCAAACGGTCAACTCATATAAGCGACTCGTTCCTGGCTTTGAAGCACCGGTACATATTTCGTGGGCGCGCAACAACCGCAGCGGCCTGATCCGCGTTCCAATCGCAAAGCGCAATAGTGACTCCGCAACGCGCATCGAATACCGATCACCAGATCCAGCGTGCAACCCGTACCTCGCGTTCTCTGTCATTTTGGCTGCAGGGTTGCGCGGCATTCAAGAGAGCTACGAATTGCCAGTTGAAGCCGATGCCAACTTGTTTGAGATGGACAACGATGTTCTCGAGAAGATGAGTATCCATCAATTGCCACAGTCACTCAACGAAGCGCTGCACGTGATGGAAAACTCGAGTCTTGTCGCTGACGCGCTTGGCGATCACATCTTTGAGTGGTTCTTGCGCAACAAGCGAGCAGAGTGGCGCACATATAAGACTCATATCAGCCAATACGAACTTGGTCGCTACCTGCGCTCGCTGTGAACACGCGCACTTCTGCAAACGAAAACGTTGTCGGTCAGATGATCGCCGTGTTTCCAAACCCGCCGTCTATTGACTTGGCGCGCACACTCGACCTGGCTGGATACCGCTGGAAGGCTGTTTCGTCGGCCGACGACGCAGCGAAGAGTGAGCCAGTTGAAGGCTGGGCCGGTGCAGTGGTGATGTGTGATGAAGACCCAGAAAGCGGTTGGGCTATTTGTCGTTCGTTGCGTAAAAACGACAACCCTGTTGGCCATATTCTCGTGCTCGTGAGCGGAGCACAGCTCGCTGATCTCGAAATGCGAGACGACTTGTTTGACGACTTCTGCTTGTCACCGTTTCACCCTCGCGAACTCGAGTCTCGCCTGCGTCACATGTTCTTTACAGAGATCCGTGGCACCCGTGAATCGCTCGTCGAATACAGCGGCCTGATTCTCAACCTCGAGACATACCAAGCATCATTTGGTGGACAGCCGCTCGACTTGACGTACATGGAATACGAATTGCTCAAGTTTTTGGCACAAAACCCAGGCAAGGTATTTTCACGCGAAACATTGTTGTCGCGAGTTTGGGGTTACGAATACTTTGGTGGAGCACGCACTGTCGACGTACACATTCGTCGCTTGCGCGCAAAGCTTGGCGAAGAACATGCCAACTTGATTCAGACTGTTCGCAGCGTTGGATATCGCTTCGGACAATCCAAATGGTCTGCCTAGACCGCCGCGCTCACTAGCGTCACTATTCCGATCGAAGCAAATAACACCGCTGCTGCGCGCTGAATTTTGTTCAGAGGCACTTTCTTCTGCAGCCACCCGCCTGCCAACACGGCAAGCCCCGACACACTCGAGAGTGCAGCGATTGATCCGAAACCAACGGCGATGGGATCATCGAATCGTGCTGCAAACCCTGCAGTGGCGAGTTGGGTGAGATCTCCAAACTCTGCAACCAAAATCACCGACGCTGCTGTCCACACCACACGCGCATTGGACATCGATGCCGACCACTTTGCGGTTTCATCGTGATCGGCAGACGAACCTGAACGCCATGTCATTACTCCTCCGGTCAAGAACAACAATCCAACCAAGACATGGATCGGAGTTTTGGGAAGTTGGCTTAAGGCAGTTCCAAAGATCACGGCGAGCAACACATGTGTTGCATAACCGAGTGTGACACCGGCCCATACTGGCAATCGACGATGAAAGTGCGTCGACAACAACAGCGTCGCAATCATCGTCTTATCAGGTAATTCCGCGAGAAAGATTGCACTAAACGTGACGGCGAAATGTTGCAGCACGAAGAATCAATCAGCGATGCGTTGCATGCGCTTGGCAATTGTGCGATGCGTTGCCAACATCGAGTCAACTTTGTTGCTCACGAGCTGGCCATTGTCTACAACCAAGTTGCCCTGCACGATGGTGTGTTTGGCGCCAGTAGGCCCACATCGCAACCATGCTTCGATTGGGTCAGCTACCGCTCCGGCAAACGCAACGCCTGTGAGTGACCAAATTGCAAGATCGCCAACTGCACCATTGCTGATTTCGCCAATTTCACCAATACGGCCAAGACAACCCGCACCACCGCGCGTCGCGATCTCGAGCGACATACGTGCCGTGCCTGCTGCTGCGCCGTTGCGCAACTTTGCCAACAACATTGCCTGTCTGGCCTCGAGCCACATTGAAGCCGAATCGGCAGACGATGAGCCGTCTACGCCAAGGCCTACGTGCACACCTGCTGCACGCAAGTCGACAACCGGTGCGATGCCAGACGACAAAATCATGTTGCTGCTTGGGCAGTGTGCAACACCAATCTTTGCTCTGCCCAACTGTTGAATTTCATCATGGTTTGGCATCACACAATGTGCAACCCATGCTCTATCGGTGCACCAACCCACATCTTCCAAATACTGCGTTGGTCGACAGCCAAATGTTGCGATTGAAAATGCATCGTCTTCAGAGTTTTCAGCAAAGTGTGTGTGCAAGCGCACATCGAGTTTTTCGGCAAGTTGCGCGGACTCTGTCATCAATTGCTTGGTCACACTAAATGGCGAGCATGGAGCGAGCGCAATACGCACCATCGCGCCGTGCGAAGCATCGTGGTGTTGTTCCACCGCACGTTGCGACTCAGCCAAAATAACGTCGTGATCTTGCACCACATTGTCTGGTGGCAAACCACCATCTTTTTGCGACAGCGACATTGACCCGCGCGTTGGATGAAAGCGCATTCCTAAATCCTTTGCCGCCATGATCTCGGCTGACAATAAGTCGCCACCACCTGCAGGGTGCACATATAAGTGGTCTGTCGAAGTTGTGCAACCCGACAACGCCAACTCTGCAAGGCCAACCCATGCCGAAACATTGGCGGCTTCTTCGTCCAGAGTGCTCCACAGTGGGTACAGCGTTTGCAACCAACCAAACAATGCAGCATTTGTCATCGGCGGAAATGCCCGCGTGAGGTTTTGATACATGTGGTGATGTGTATTGACGAGGCCAGGTGTAACGAGGCAGTCAGTTGCATCGATGACGCGAGTTGCTTGTGGCTCAGTGCCTGCAGCACCAACACCAGAAATCAATCCGTTGGTGATTGCGACCCAACCGCCAGGTATTTCTCTTCGAGCGTTGTCTACGGTTGCAACGAGTGTTGCGTTGCGAACAACGAGATCGGCTGTTGAGCTCAGTTGTTTAACTCAACAAGTTCGCTGCCAGCATTCCGAATATCTCCATCGCGCTGCAGAAAATAGCCGAGCAACGCTGCGATTCCAGCAGTTGACAAACCCACGACAATAGGGAACGAAAGCAGTGCGATGATGATGATTATTGCGCCAGGCATGTCATTTACCGTAGTGGCTTGAAAGCCCAGGCTTCAATCTCTACTGCTCCACCAAATGGCAATGACGCCACACCAATGGTGCTACGAGCAGGGCGGCTTGTCACAAAACCCTCTACATATGCGGTGTTGAAAGTGCCGAACGTGTCCATGTCGGTCAAGAAGCACAGTGTCTTTTTGACATCGTTAATCGTCACACCCGCGCTCGCGAGTTGCGACTTGAGGTTGACAATTGCTTGTGCTGTTTGAGCGGCGACTCCGCCCGTAACGATCTTGCCATCAACCACACCGAGTTGGCCAGAAACAATCACCCAGTCACCGGCACGAACCACTGGCGTATATGGGCCAAGTGGTGCGCCAGTTTTTTTTGCTGCTTTCTTGGCAACTTTCTTTGTGGTCTTCTTCACGGTCTTCTTTACAGTCTTTTTCTTGTTGGTGGCCATACTTCAATCGTACTATTGAGTCATGATCTCGAGGCGCACATTTATTTCTGGATCACTAGGTGTCATTGGCGCGACGAGCACTGTTGGTTTGAATTCACTGCTTGCGGGTTGCTCTGGTGGTTCGAGTTCAACATCAATAGATTCCGTTTTAGGTTTGGCTGATCTGCAATTGGTGCAGCGATTCCCTCAAGTATTGGTTTCTGGCAATGTTCGGCTCCCATTTTCACTTGCCAACCAAGCTGGCTTGCTCACAACCGAGAGTGGTCTCGATCTGCCCACCACATTGACTGCAAAACTTATTAATGCCGACACACAAGAAGTTGTTGCAGAGTCGTTGTCTGCCGACCGACACGACACCGGACTTACGATTCCCTACTGGCCGTTTCGCGTCGATATCGACAAACCAGGTATCTACACATTGATAGTTGACGGCGGGCCAGCAGAAGGTGCAGCGATACAAGTGCTTGATGCGACACAAGTGTTGATCCCACTAGTTGGTTCACAACTTCCCGGTTTTGACACACCAACGTTTGATGATCATCGTGGTGTTGAGCCTGTGTGCACTCGCACACCAGAGCTATGCGAGTTTCACAACATCACACTCAACGAAGCGCTTGCATTAAAAAAACCGATTGCGTATTTGGTTGGCACACCAGCACACTGCAGCACCGGCACATGTTCTCCCGCACTCGAAGCGCTGATTACAGTAAAAAACTCAATTGGTGATGCAATGACATTTCTGCACACCGAGATCTATACCGATGACAAAGCAACAACGGTTGCGCCAGCAGTTGTTGCACTCAAGATGGAATATGAGCCAGCGATTTACATCACTGATGCGAGCGGAAAAATAGTTGAACGATTTGATGCAGTGTTCGACGCCGAAGAAATCAATGCGGCGATTGCAACGCTCGGTTTATAGCAACGAGATCAGGAAAAGCTATTGCCACAACCACATGAACGAGTTGCGTTCGGGTTGTTGATCTTGAAACCAGCGTCCTGCAAACCATCTTGGTAGTCGAGGCTTGCACCGACAAGAAGTTGTGA
>JBIKZO010000095.1:0-5695 GCA_044354675.1 Ilumatobacteraceae bacterium
CTGGTGTTTCAATCGTGCACGTGCCTACGTATTCACTCGCCCTCGACCCACTTGCAACAACTGCTGTTCAATACATACGTGCAGCGCGTGCCGCTGGTGCACTCATTTCGGTTGATGCATCGTCAACCTCGGTGTTGCGCGATTACGGCATTGATCGTTATTCCGATCTGATCGCCTCTATTGCACCAGATGTATTTCTGTGCAACAACGACGAAGCCGCATTGCTCAATATCGATTCTGCGCATCCGATGCCAGGCGCTGCGCTCACCGTGATCAAGCGTGGCGCACTGCCAGTCACTGCGGTTACCGCTGCAGGTGTTGTTAACGAAGTGGCGACACCACCAGTTGCCAACATTGTCGACACCACTGGCGCGGGCGATGCATTTGCTGCTGGATTTTTGCCCGCATATGCACCGGCGCGCGATATTGCTCATGCAATTGAACACGGCCATGCACTTGCCTCGCGAGTATTGCGCTCGCCTGGTGCCACACTGGATGCCAGATGAAAACGAATTCTTCAATAATCCAAGTCAGTAACGAAGTGCGTGATGCACTCGCATCCAATCGCGCTGTCGTTGCACTTGAGTCGACTATTTTTTCGCACCTCGGGTTGCCGTCACCCGCTAATGCCCAAGCGCTCACCAATTGCATCGCAGCCATTCGCGAAGCTGGCGCAGTTCCAGCAATCACTGCCGTCATCGACGGTGTTGCGCGCGTTGGAATAAATGAATCAGAACACGAGCGCATTCTTGGCCCGGCCAAAAAAGTTGGAGAACGCGAGATCGCTCTTGCCGTTGCTCAGCGCTGGTCGGTTGGTGCCACGACAGTTTCTGCATCGCTGTTGCTTGCCAGTCGCGCAGGCATCAGTGTGTTTGCAACGGGTGGCATTGGCGGTGTGCACCGCGATTCACATCTACACGGCGACATCTCAGCCGACTTAGGGGCACTCGCTGCGCATCCAGTTGTGACGGTGTGTGCAGGAGCAAAATCATTTCTTGATTTGCCGCGCACGCTCGAATATCTAGAAACACTCGGTGTTCCTGTGGTCGGTATTGGTTGCGACGACTTCCCCGCGTTCACTGTGCACTCGAGTGGCTTACCCATTCCTGCTCGCGTAGAAAACGTTGAAGAGTTGTGCGCTTACACACAAGCCCACTTGGCGCTTGGTCGCACGAGCGGCATTCTTGCGTGCGTACCAGTGCCGCTTGCCGACTCGCTCGACAAAAATATGATCGATGCTGTGATCGAAACCGCACTCAAGGCAACTGCCGACGCAGGCATTGTTGGGCCCGCCGTTACTCCACACGTGTTGGGCGCAATTGCTGCTGCCACGGGTGGCGCAAGCGTGGTTGCCAACTTGTCGCTGGCTCGCAACAACGCCAGTGTCGCGGCACAACTCGCAGTCGCACTCACGCGCTAATTATTGGCGGAGGCGGACGGGAATCGAACCCGCCGAACGAGGATTACTCGTCCCAACCGCTTTGAAGGCGGCGGAGTCCACCAGGCACCCGGACACCTCCGTTTATCACCGTATCTAAACACTTGTAACTAAATCAACGTCACTTGGCGACATCTCGCGTACACATCGTGTCCAAATCGATTCGGTGTATTCGCACCGAGCGCAAAGTTGGAGGTTGTGATGATTGTTTGTTGGTCTGTCAAAGGTGGAAGTGGCACCACGGTTGTTGCCGCAGCATTGGCTTTAGTTTTGGCGCAGCGTCACGAAGCAGGAGCACGCCTCATCGACATGTCGGGCGATACTCCCTCTGCTCTCGGCATGTCAGAGCCAGCGTCAGAAGGCATCGCCGAATGGTTGAGCGCAACTGACCATCCAGGTTCTGACGCACTCAACAATTTGATGTTGCCGGTCACTGCGCACCTCGGAGTAATTCCTCGCGGTCGCAACATCATCGTGCCATCACAGTTGAACCCAGATCGTTTGCGCGATCTTGCACTTGCCGTTGCTCAGTCGCCCATGCCAACTGTTGTCGATGCTGGCAGTGGTCTTGCAACAATTCCCATCCTCCTACATGCCACTCGATCACTCTTAATTATTCGTCCGTGCTACTTGGCGTTGCGCCGAGCATCACTGCTCACCACCCCGCCGCACGGTGTCATAGTCATTACCGAACCAGGGCGTGCGCTCGGTGTGCACGATGTTGAGTCTGTTGTAGGCGCACCGGTGCTTGCCGAAATTCCATTTGATCCAGCAATTGCTCGTGCGGTTGACGCAGGACTACTCGCGGGTCGAGTGCCAACTCTGCTTGCCAAACATCTTGTCGATGTGTGCTGAGCACTGCAACATCTTGCAATCATGACCACTGCATTTGATCTTCCACTCGACACCCACACACGTGCACTTGTCGACACACTGCAACAACACTTGCGCAACGAGCGCGGCGATTTGCTCACTGCAGCACACATTCATTTGCGCAGCATTGCACCGCTTATGTCGCAGACCGCACAACATGCAGTGGCATCGCGAGCCGTGTCGGGCATCTCTGGCCTTGGCGCACTCGATCACTATTTGGCTCGCACCGATGTGCGCGAAGTCATGGTCAACGCCGGAACAGACGTATTTATAGAAGATTCAACTGGCGTGCATCTGGTCGACACCCTTCCCGTTGGCGAGGTTGACGCAATCATCGAACGGATTTTGTTGCCACTTGGCAAACGGCTCGACAGGTCTTCGCCCATTGTCGATGCTCGGCTTGCCGACGGCTCTCGAGTGTGTGCCGTCATTGCACCAATTGCAGTTGACGGATCATGTCTTTCTATCCGCCGATTTTCTGTGCGACCTGTTTCGCTCGACGATTTTGGCGGCGATGCAACCGTTGCATTGCTCACCCAACTCGTGCACCGTCATTGCAACGTGCTCGTCACCGGTGCGGCTTCCACCGGCAAGACCACATTGCTCAATGCGTTATGCGCACATATTCCTGCACATGAACGCGTCATCACTGTGGAAGACACAGCCGAATTGCAGTTGCAGGCAAGTCATGTCGTGCGGCTCGAGGCCAGACCACCCACTGCAGAGGGCGTTGCGGGAATCTCGATTTCAGAACTCTTGCGCACAGCATTGCGAATGCGACCAGACAGATTTGTGGTTGGAGAGGTGCGCGGCGCGGAAGTTGTCGACATGTTGGCGGCAATGAATACAGGTCACCACGGATCATTTGCCACCTGCCACGCCAACTCTGCCAACGATGCACTGCTGCGACTTGAGTCGTTGATGTTGCAGCACTGCGGGCAATGGCCGCGAGCAGCCATTGCCCAACACATTTGCGCGGCGATCGACGTTGTGGTTTCCGTCAGTCGCCACGCAGATGGTTCGCGGTCAGTCATCGAGATCAGCGAAGTCTCGACAACACCTGGTGCTGCATGTCGTCCACTACTCCGCCAAGACATCTGTAATGGCGTGCGCAGCGAACTGCGCATTGGTCAACTCACTCGCGGGCGCTCATGAGGGCTGCAGTTCTTGATGCCGTGCTGTTAATAGTCGGCACGCTTTCATTTGCTGGGGCATGTGCCTTGCTGATTGCACCGCATATCACCACGCATTGGTCGCGTCGGTGGTTGCGTGTGCGGCTCAGTACAACTTCGCACAAAGCCACAGCTATACCATCAGCCACGACAACACCCCCACTGGCCATTACCGATTTCCTCGACGCGATAGCTCGCGATGTGCGCTCAGGTTTTTCACTCGCATCCTCGTTTGTGCAATGCAGTGATCAACAATCAGATGACAACCATTGGAGTCAACCCGTTGCTCAACAATGCTTGCGTGGTGTCGTGCTTGCCGATGCACTTGTTGAGTGCGCGTTGCCCACGTGGACACCCGAGATTCGTTTTGCAAGTCGCACCCTGGCGGTTGCAAGTGCGGGCGGTGCGGGTGTGGCTCCTGCTCTTGAACACAGCGCATCGGTGTTGCGCGAGCAACAGGCCCTGATACTCGACCGAGATGTGCAGGCTGCCCAGGCGCAGTTGTCCACCAAAGTGCTCACGTGGTTGCCTATTGCAGTGTTTGCATGGATCGCAATCACTGATCCCGTTGCTCGATTATTTCTGCTCAGTACTCCGCTTGGCATGTGTTGTGTTGCTACCGGCATCACACTCAACGTTTCTGGTCGCAAATGGATGTCGCATGTAGTCGACAACATTTCTGTATGACATTTAGTTTCATCGTCTTGGTTGTTGGGGCAATCGCAATCGGGTTGTATCGGCGACGCAATCGCAACCGGCTGCCTGCCCAACTTGCACGCCAGCTTCCAGAATTCATTGATGCTGTTGTGTTGTTGATGTTTTCTGGCAGCACACCTGCTCAATCACTGATCGCGGCGCCCACGTGGCTCGAGCCGCCATTGCGTGAGATTGTTGCAGATGTATCCCAACAGTTGTTGCGCGGCAATCGGTTGAGTGACTGTGTTGCATCATTGCGACAACTCATTGGCAGCCCCGCATTTGCCTTAGTCGATGCATTACTTTCGGCAGACAGAGATGGACAGTCAATTGCCAACACACTTGATCGTCTTTCCAATGAATCGCGCATGCAACGCAGGCGCCAACTCGATGCCGACATCCGCAGACTCCCTGTGCGACTCACGTTTCCGCTTGTGTGCTGCATCCTTCCTTCGTTTGTGATGCTCGGTGTTGTGCCGATGATCGCAACCGCACTTGTTCATCTCAATCATTAATGAAAGAAGGATTATGAATCACATCTACGCATATTTCATGCATCTATTGCATCGTGTTCGCTCGGTGTATACAAAACAAAACGAGTTACACGATGCTGGTCAGGCAACAACCGAATACGCACTCGTGCTTCTTGGCGCAGCAATCATTGCGCTTTTAGTCGTGGCATGGGCCACCGATGGTGGCGGTGCGGGGCGTATTGGCGAACTCTTCGACAGTGTGATTGGCAATATTTTGGGCCGAGCCGACGCGGTCCAGCCGTAGTCACTGACATGGGCGCCTGCCGGAGCGAACCCGACTCGGGTCAAGCAACGGTTGAACTCGCGCTTGTCATGCCGCTGATCATCGGACTATTACTCATCATTCTCAATGTTGGTCTCGTTGTGCGCGATCAACTCGCTGTTTGGCACGCGGCAAGTGCCGGTGCGCGTGCTGCGTCAATTTCACCAGACTCTCCCGATGTGGTGCAACAAGCAGTAGAGGATGAAGTTAGGTTGCGACCGTTACACCTCCAGATTGTTCGTGATGAGCAACTCATCACCGTCGAGGTGCAATATCCGCGCACGATCAACCTGTGGTTGATCAAACACATCGTTCCACCACTAACTTTGTCGGCGACTGTCACCATGCATGTGCAAGATGTTGGGTAGCGTGATACTCATGCAGTTGTCGTCATCAATTATTCGTGATGGCACACAATCGATGCTTGTCTTTGCTGGTGAAATCGACTTGGCAACAGTGCCAGAATGCTCCGACATGCTCACCAAATTTGTGGATGATCACGCAGGTTCAGATATCGCCGTAGATATGCGTCAAGTAACCGCACTCGACGACACAGGTGTTGGCGTCATCTTGGGTGCAGTCGCTCGTGCTCGCACATCGGGCTCACATCTTGCGCTCGTCATTGACGACCAACACATGCGCGCTCGTTTCGGTATCTAACACTCAAGGTAATGGCGCAACCATCACACTGCTGTTTGCTTAAATTTTAGGTTTCTTGCGC
>JBIKZO010000018.1:0-18413 GCA_044354675.1 Ilumatobacteraceae bacterium
ATCGATTGTTGCAACCAAAACACCCTCGTCAGTGCGATTGGCTTCTGCCACTTTGGCACCCAGTGCATCGGTAATGAATGAAGATCCATAAAACGTGATTTCTGTTTGTTCGCCAACTTCGCGACCGGTTCGGTTGGCTGCAACGACTGGAACCATGTTGGCTCCTGCGTGGCCTTGCATAACGCGTTGCCAATGATGTGCAGAATCCCACGAAGGGTTTGGTGGTTCGCTGCCGATAGCGGTGGGATACAACAACACATCTGCTCCTTGCAGTGCCATCGATCGCGCGCATTCTGGAAACCACTGATCCCAGCAGATGCCAACACCTATTGCTCCGTGTCGTGTTTTCCAAATGCGAAAGCCAGTATCACCAGGACTGAAATAATATTTTTCGCTGTAGCCAATGCCGTCGGGAATGTGGCTCTTGCGATAAATACCCATCATCGATCCGTCGGCATCAATCATCGCAACGGTGTTAAACAATGCTTCGTTGGCGCGTTCAAACACGCTGATCGGCAGAACAACATTGAGTTCTTTTGCCACGCGTTGGAAATGTGCGATGGTCGGATGTCCGTCAATGGGCAATGCAAGGTTGAGATGTTTCGGGTCAACGTCCTTGCAGAAATAATGTCCCTCAAAAAGTTCAGGAATCAATACGACTTGTGCACCCTGCGATGCAGCAACGCGCACAAGACGCTCGGCGGTTGCGATATTCGTTGCGATGTCCGTCGACATCGACATCTGAACTGCACCGACTTTGAGCATTGTGATTAGCCCAGTGCCGACTCGATAGCGGCTACTACTTCTGGTGCGTCTGGTGCGACTTGCGGGCCGAACCTTGCAACTACTTTGCCATCGCGACCGATCAGAAACTTTTCAAAGTTCCAGCGAATATCGCCGGTGTACCCTTCGGCATCTGGTGAATTCACCAATGATTCGTACAACGCATGGCGCGCATCGCCATTGACATCAACTTTTTCGCTCAATGGAAAATCAACACCATATGTTGTTGAACAAAACTCTTGAATCTCTTGAGCGTTACCTGGCTCCTGGCCCATGAACTGATTGCATGGCACGCCAAGCACACTGAATCCCTTGGCGGACAGATCGGTGTGCAGCTGTTGCATCGCCGTGTATTGCGGGGTCAAACCGCACTTGGATGCCACGTTGACAAGCAATGTCACTTTGCCAAGCACATCATCAAATGGGCTACCTGCACCGTTGAGGCGTGCAATCTTGGTTTCATATACCGACATATTTGGCTCCTTGCGAATGTGATCTCGAGTGAGGTCTAGCAATAATCGTAACGGGAACAATCGTAATGGCGGCCGCTCACCTGCTACACAAGATGCATGCCACGCCACACATTTGATGCCGCTTTTTTCAAGCGCTTCTATTCGACTAGCCCTGTTCACAGCCGTACCAAGGTCAACACTCTCGCCACTGCAGTGCACGCAATGTGTCAGTGGTGGGAAGTACCTGTGCGGTCGGTACTCGATGTGGGTGCAGGTCTTGGCTACTGGCGAGATTGGTATGCAACCACTCATCCAAAAGTAAAGCGACTGTCGGTAGATATCAGCGAGCATGCTTGCGAAAAGTACGGCCACGAATGCCACGACATCGCGTCATGGTTTCCAACGCGACAATTTGACCTCGTTGTATGCCACAGCGTGTTGCAATATCTCAACGACAAGCAAGCTGTTGCGGCTATTGGCAATTTGGCAAAGGCAACGCGCGGTGTTCTCTACCTAGAAGTTCCGACATCTGCCGACCTGCGCAACGCTGTCGATAAAAAAACAACTGACTTGAATATCTATGCACGCACTGGCGATTGGTATCGCAAGCGTCTTAACCGACACTTTGTGCAAGCCGGTGCGGGTTTATGGGTTGCGCGCGGAAACGGTACAACGCTGTACGAGCTTGAACGTTCGCGCTAAACGCGCTGCTTCTATTTGCGCTGAGCGATTGCAGTCCACACGGTGCTGGTGAGTCCTGCCGCAATGAGTGCTTTCAACAAATCGCCAATCAAAAATGGTGCAACCCCAAGGCTGATCGCATTTGTGTCACCGTTTGCAAGAGGAACATTGATCTTGTGTGCCAACCATGTTGCACCAAATGCATAGATAATTGTCGAGCCCAGCAACATCGCTGGCAATGATGTTGCAAAATTTCGGTCTTGCTTTTTTTCTGCAAGATATCCGATTGCACCAGCGGCAACTATGAAACCAACGAGGTAGCCGAGTGTTGCTCCAGTTCCAGACTTCCACCCACCTGCGCCACCCGAATAAAACGGCAAACCGGTAAGTCCTGCAAACCAATAAACGAGTTGGCTCAAGGCGCCACGTCGCATCCCGAGTGCTGCTCCAGCCAGAAGCACTGCAAATGTTTGGCCAGTGAGTGGCACCGGTGTAAACCCAAGTGGAATCTCGATCTGTGCGGCAAGAGCAGTGAGCAAGGCAAACCCAAGGACGAGAACAACATCTTGCGTGAGTGCTGATGTGCGCGATGCACGCTTTGGCAACAAGTCGGCCAATACGCGAGCTGGAGAGATTGTGAGAGGTGCTGTTGTCATTGTGTTCATAGCGCCCCACGCTACCGATGTGCGTGTGCCAATACGAACTTTGGTGCGTAGCCTTTATCTATGGAGCGCTATTTATGGATCAATTTATGGATCAAGTAGTCAACGAAGCCTTTGTACTTGCCAATCGGTCTGCCGAAGCAGTTCGCGCGCAATTCGGTGATGGACACGATGTGCTCGTGGTGCTGGGTTCTGGCTGGGCAGATGCCGTCGGTCTTCTTGAAGAAGTGTCCGAGACTCCAGTTCAATCAATCAACGTCGCAGACATCCCAGGCTTCACTCGCCCATCAGCAATCGGCCACGGCGGTGCACTCAAGTCGATCACCATCGGTTCTACTCGTGTGTTACTACTCACCGGTCGTACACATTTGTACGAGGGTCACGGAGTGCATGCAGTGGTGCACGGGGTTCGTGTCGCGAACGCGCTCGGATGCAAGATCGCGCTCCTCACAAACGGCGCAGGTTGCTTGCAAAAAGAATGGACTATAGGTGAGCCAGTAGTGATCAAAGACCACATCAATATGACAGGTCACTCTCCGCTCACGGGTGACAACCCACCTGCACCACACGCTGGTCGCTTTGTCGATCTCACCGATGCGTACAACTCGTCGCTGCGCTCACTCGTGCGCAATGTTTCACCAAACATCAACGAGGCTGTTTACTTTGGTTTTCACGGACCACATTTTGAAACGCCAGCAGAAATTCGCGCGATAGCCACGCTTGGTGCCGACATGGTTGGCATGTCAACCGTGCTCGAGACAATTGCTGCACGACACTTGGGTATGCGAGTGCTCGCACTCTCACTTGCCACAAACCTCGCAGCAGGCATCAACCCTCAACCACTTTCGGGTGAAGATGTGTTGCAAGTTGGCAAAGAGTCTGCGCAACGAGTTGGCGCACTGTTGCGAGACGTGCTCAAACAAATAGATGCAACGAAAGCGACAAAATTTTAATGAGTACCCCACAAGACCTTCTCGCAATCACCAACGCCTGCGTTGTCACTGTCGACGCAGTCGGCACCATTGTCAACGATGCAACGATCGTGATTGGTGCAGATCGCAAGATTCGCGCAATTGCTGCTGGAACAATTGCCCACAATGCACCTACAGTCATCGATGCCAAGGGTGGCATTGTGATGCCGGGCATGATCAACGCTCATACACACATGGGCATGACGCTGTTTCGCGGCCTCGGCGATGACATGAACTTGGAAGATTTTCTTGGCCGACTGATGCCGGCAGAAATTGCTGTGTTGTCGCACGATGCAGTTGTGGTCGGCACCGAACTTGCAGCACTCGAGTCGCTGCTCGGTGGCATCACCACAGCACTCGACATGTACTACTTGCCCGATGCGGCACTCGAAGTTGCAGCCCGCTCTGGCATGCGCATTCACTGCGGTCCAAACTTGCTTGAATCCGATGGCCCCGAGCCTTTGCCTTTCGCACAGCGAATAAAATGGGCAAACGAGTGGCTCACCGATTCTGTCAAGCGTGAGCAAGAGTTCTCCTTGCCAAATGGTTTTGATTCGCTCAACTGGCTCAGCCCACACAGCACATACTTGCTCGGCGAAGATCACCTCAATCAGATCGCTGCACTTGCTAAACAACACGGTGCACACATCCACGTACACGCTGCAGAGACCGTTGGCGAAATGTCACTCGTATCAAAACGACATAACGGTCGTACGCCAATCGGAGTGCTTGCCGACACGCAACTACTCGCAAATGCGGTGCTCGCTCACGGTGTGCATTTAGATGACACCGACATCGCGATGATCGCGCAAAACGGGGCAACGGTGACGCACTGCCCTGCATCCAACTACAAGTTGGCAAGTGGTACTGCGCGCATTGTTGATTTACATAAGCAAGGTGTCAATGTCGCTCTTGGCACCGACGGGCCAGCATCGGGCAACGACCTCGACTTGTGGCTCGCTATGCGCCTTGCTGGGTATGTGCAGAAAACTGCGGCATCAGACCCAACTGTTTTGCCGGCACTCGACGTTTTGCGTATGGCCACAATTAATGGCGCAAAGGCACTGCACATTGATCATCTCGTTGGTTCACTTGAAGTTGGCAAGTATGCCGACATCGTCGTGCTCGACGCTTTTTCGCCATCTCTCACTCCGGTGTTTGACCCGCATGTCGCCATTGTCGCTGCCGCTGGTCGTGGCGACGTTTGCCATGTGGTTGTGCATGGCCAAGTTGTTGTGCGCGATCGCATGGCACTCACCATCGATGCCCGTGCTGTTGTTGAACGAGCCAACAAACTCACTCCAGCAATTTTGGCGTCTGTCGCCCGCAACTAGTGTTGGTGTATGGCCACACCTGCACAACCGATTGATTGGCAAACACTGCGCACTGCTGCCCGCGCGGCACAGCAACATTCATATGCTCCATACTCCAAGTTTCGAGTAGGTGCAGCGGCACTTATCGATGATGGTCGCATCATCTCTGGCTGCAATGTAGAAAATGCGTCGTACGGACTCACCTTGTGTGCTGAGTGCGCAATCTTGGGGGCGCTCCACATGGGCGGCGGCGGACGCATCATTGCGGTTGCTTGTGTTGGCAACGACACCGACGTCACGCCGTGCGGGCGATGTCGCCAATTGTTGTGGGAGCACGGTGGTGCAAACTTGCTGGTCGATGTTGAAGGCACTCCGACTCCATTGAGCATCTTGTTGCCAGCAGCATTTCCAGAGCATTCCAACTTCGAAAACCCGAGTGGTTCGTGACGCCGTCTTCAGAACTTCTTTCGCCTCAGCAACTACAGGCGTTCAATAATGACGGATATTTGGTTTTGCCGAATTTCGTTGATGATGCAGCGTGTCTCGCGTTGCGCGAACGAGCATTGCAACTTGCCAAAGACAATGTGCCGTCACCGCAAGAAGCAACCATCTTTACTGCAGACTCCACCGCACAACACGCGGCTGATGAATATTTTTTGACAAGTGGTGACAAAATCCGTTGCTTCTTTGAAAAAGACGCATTTGACGAACAGGGTGTATTGCGCTCCGAAGCACACCTGTGCCTCAACAAACTCGGCCACGCAATGCATGATCTTGACCCAGTGTTTAGTGCGTTCAGTCGCACACCCAAAATGGCTGCTGTTGCTCAACAAGTGGGCATTGTCGACCCGCTGCTGTTGCAGTCGATGTACATTTTTAAACAACCACGCATCGGCGGTGAAGTGAATAGTCATACCGACCACACATTTTTGTGGACAGAGCCACAAAGCGTGATTGGTTTTTGGATTGCCATCGATGACGCAACAACAGAAAACGGTTGCATGTGGGCGTTGCCGGGCGGACATCGCATTCCCGTCAAGTCGAGGTCAAAGTTAAATGCCGCTCGCACAGCGACAATCACTGAAATCTTTGATAACGATCCATATCCAACCGAAGGTCTTGTGCCACTCGAAGCACCACGCGGCACGCTCGTGCTACTCAATGGCACATTGCCGCACCGATCTGGACCAAACTTGAGTGACAAACCGCGTCACGCATACACAGTTCACGTGATTGACGGTCAAGCAAACTATCTTGACGACAATTGGTTGCAGCGCTCGCAACTTGCGATGAGCGGATTTAACAACTAGCTATTAATTATTTGCTTTTAGCTATCTAATTAGTAGCTCTGCAATCTGCAATGCGTTGAGTGCAGCGCCCTTGCGCAAATTGTCGTTCGATACAAACATCACAAGACCGTGATTGCCGTCGACACTCGAGTCTTGACGAATACGACCAACATAACTTGGATCTTTGCCCGCTGCTACCAGCGGTGTTGGCACGTCAGCCACTACTACGCCCTGTGCGGTTGCCAAGATCTCGTGTGCACGTTCGGCCGTAATTGGGTGCGCGAATTCGGCATTGATGCTAAGTGAGTGACCAGTAAACACAGGTACGCGTACGCATGTTCCCGATACCCGCAAGTCTGGAATGTGCAGAATCTTGCGGCTTTCATTGCGCAGTTTTTGTTCTTCGTCAGTTTCAAACGAACCGTCATCCATCATTGATCCTGCGAGCGGCAAAACATTGAACGCAATTGTTTGCGAAAACTTTTCTGGCTTCGAGAACTTGACTGCTTCACCGTCGTAGGTGAGTTTGCCTGCATCTGCAGCGCCCTCGCGTGCCTGCTTTTCGAGTTCGGCCACGCCGGCCACTCCACCACCACTGACTGCCTGATACGTACTGACAATCAGACGTACAAGTGTTGCTTCGTCATGCAGAGCCTTAAGCACCGGCATTGCAGCCATTGTGGTGCAGTTTGGGTTGGCAATGATGCCCAACTTGGCAGCAGCAACGTCGCCAGGGTTAACTTCAGAAACTATCAATGGCACATCGTCGTTCATGCGCCAAGCAGACGAGTTGTCAATCACCATCGCGCCAGCATTTGCATATTTTTCGGCAAGTGCTCGAGACGTTGTCGCTCCAGCCGAGAACAGCACTACGTCCATGCCGCTTGGGTCTGCGGTAGTTGCATCTTCGACAGTGATTGTTCTTCCGTTCCACTCAATGGTCGAACCAGCCGAACGCGCCGAAGCAAACATCCGCAATTCATCAACTGGATAGTTGCGCTCTGCCAACAACTGTCGCATGACGGTTCCCACCATTCCGGTGGCTCCAACTAGTCCTACGCGCATAACGTCAGTTTAGTTGTCAGACCTTGTCGATCAGCCAGTCATTTACTTGTGTTGGCGTGAGGTTGCTTCCGCACAAGATTGTGGCAAGGCGCATCTTTTTGAGGTGAGCATGTTCAAGAATCGCAGAAACCCCTGCAATACCTGCGGGCTCAGTGATCAATCCAGCCTTATCAAACACCAACTTCATTGCGCGCTTCAGCGCATCTTCCGACACCAACAACACGTCATCAACATGTCCCTTCATATCGTTGAGCGCTTCTGGCACAGGAGTGCGCACTGCAATACCATCGGCAATGGTGTTGGCAGATGGTCGTTCAATCACGGTTCCAGAGCGCCATGATGCTTCCATCGCATCGGCAGTCGCACTAGAAACACCAATGATTTGTACGTCTGGCGCAACATGTTTGATGTATCGAGAAACGCCACCGATCAATGCTCCATTGCCCAGCGGCACAAGCACGGCATCAAACGTGCGCTGTTGCATCAACTCAACAGCAATTGATCCTGCACCCTCCGAGATAGCGATGTCTCTGCCATCTTCAACAAAATATGCACCTGTCTCTGCACAAAACTTTTTGGCGTTTTCTTTGGCCGCATCAAAATTGTCGCCCATCTGGCGCACCTCTGCCCCCATCGAGCGCATTCGATCAACTTTGAGTGGGTTGGCATTCGTCGCACAATAAATAATCAGCGAGCGCTTGTGTGCTCTGCACACATAGGCCATTGCTTGTCCAAAGTTTCCAGCGGTTGCGCACACGAGGTCTCGTCCGGCAAGTGCAGCAACATTCTCTTGCATAAAGAAATCTGCGCCACGACCTTTAAAGCTTCTAATGGGATTTGGGGTCTCAACTTTAAGAGTGAGCGCACACCCCAATTCGGCCGAGAGTGGCTCGCAGTTGTACTGAGGAGAATGCAAAAAGACAGGATTAATCGTGCGTGCTGAGCGCTCTATGTTGTCAATCGACAGTCGATGCGCGGTCATGAGCCACTCACGGTTGCGACGAGCCACCAATGACTTCGGTTAACACGCTTCAACGACTTGACCTGCGCACTGGAGTGCGAAACATGACGCACCTGAAATGGAGAATGATAAATCGTGATCTTGGTCAATGATTTTTGACTGTGATCGATGATGTCTTGCAACACTTCGTCGGGGCTCAACCTATTTGCCTGCCAACCAAATCGTGTTGCCCATCGCGTTCCAGAAATCCGTTTTCCTATTGCTGGTATCCGCCACAACAAACGAACCAATATTCCTGCTGGAATCAATAAAACATCACTCAACACCCACGAGCGATAGTTCAGAATCACTGTTCCACCAGAGCGGGTAACTCGCACTGCTTCACGCGACAGACCAAGCGCATCATTGCGTTGGCAGTGCTGCAGAGTGATATACGAAAATGCAACATCCACCGAGTTGTCGGCAAGTGCAAGCGTGCTGCCATCTTGCACATGTGTGGTTGTCAGCCTGTCTGCACGACCATGCTTCCCGACTGTCTCGCGACAGCGTTCCAAAAATGCAGCGTCTACATCGGCTGCAATTACATTGGCGCATTGCTCGGTAAAAGATGCAGTCATTCGACCAATTCCGCTACCAATTTCAAGAAGCGTGAATGGCGCAAGTCGCTCGGAGTCAAAACCAAATTGACGCATGTAGCGCCTGACCTCTTTGTTGCCAGTGGCTACAAATTCTTCAAGGGTGAGTTCGCTGCCGGTTTCGTTATTGAAGACCCAGCCAGTTGAGCGCACAATCTCATCGGCGGACCCACCTGTTTCGGTGCGATTGCCGGCGCTTCGCCAGGGTACAAATTGGGCGCGTTTTTTTGCAGCCCGCGGATTTGTCATTTCGCTTCCAATACCATCGTGCGTTACAAACTACTTGCGTTCGGGCAACGGAGCAGAGTAATCCTCACCACTGTCAAGACCAAAGGCTGTGTGCAGTGCTCGCACTGCTGTTTCCAACTTGGATCGCTCGACGACAACCGAAATGCGAATCGTTGATGTCGAGATCATCTCGATGTTCACGTCATTATCGGCCAACACTCGAAACATTTTTGCTGCCACACCGGGGCTTGATTTCATTCCAGCGCCAACCAGCGATAACTTGACGATGTTTTCGTCTTTATTCACGCCCTTTGCTCCGACTTCTTTGCCAACGCTCGCCAAAATAGGCTCTGCGGTTGCAATGTCGCCAACCGGAAGTGTGAACGAAATATCTGTGGTGCCTTCAATTGATGTGTTCTGCACGATCATGTCAACGTTGACATTTGCCTTTGCGAGTGACTCAAACAAAAGGGCCGACACACCAGGACGGTCTGGCACACCGAGCAGTGTCATCTTGGCTTCGCCCACGTCGTGAACAACTCCAGAAATAATTGGATCTTCCATTTTTGTTTTCCTCTCATCGTCGGCTCCAAGAACCCAGGTGCCTTCTTCTAACGTAAAACTTGATCGAACATGGATTGGCACGTTGTGATTGCGCGCAAACTCAACTGAGCGCAATGCCAACACTTTGCTTCCTGCTCCAGCCATCTCGAGCATTTCATCAAAACTTAATTGCTTGATTTTGCTTGCTTGCGGAACCAGCCGCGGGTCTGCGGTAAACACACCGGTCACGTCGGTATAGATCTCGCATACATCGGCCTTCATTGCAGCGGCAAGTGCAACAGCTGTTGTATCGCTTCCACCTCGACCAAGTGTTGTGATCTCGCGGTCGGTGCTTACCCCCTGAAAACCTGCAACGACAGCAACCTTGCCTGCAAGCAATGCTTCCCGAACGCGATCACCTTTGATTTCCAAAATCTTTGCTTTGGTGTGCGATGTGTCGGTGATGATGCCCACCTGACTTCCGGTGAAACTCACTGCATCGCAACCAACGTCGTGCAGTGCCATGCACAACAACGACATCGAGATTCTCTCGCCTGTTGTGAGCAACATGTCCATCTCGCGGCCTTGAGGGTTGCTTGAAACTTGGCGCGCTAGTTCTACAAGATTGTCGGTTGCCTTGCCCATTGCCGACACAACGGCAACAACATCGTGACCTTTGGCTCTGGCGTCGGCTATTCGTCGAGCAACGTTACGCATTCGGTCTGGATCAGCTACCGAAGTGCCACCATATTTTTGAACGAGGAGCGCCACAGGGTCTTTACGCTACCTCTGCGCGAGTATCCTTTTAAAACTATGGGCACAGACAAACGAACTCGCAAAAAAGAAAACCGCCGCCAAAGGCTTGACCAATTAGCCAAAAAAGATCAAAAGCGAAAGGTGCGCAAGAACATCATCCGCGCACTCACTGTTGTTGGCGTGATCGTCGGAGTAGTTGTGATTATCCGTGTCTCGGGTGGTACCGCGGGTGACTCCTCTGCCCCAACCGATACCAAGGCATTTGTCGATTTGGGTGAAGAGAACATCGCGCCGACCCTTGATGGTCGTGAAATCAGTGGCGAGACACCGTGCCCAAAAGACGATATGTCGGAGACTCGTGTTTCCAAGTTTGAACAGGCTCCACCTATGTGCATCGAAGACGGCAAGACCTACACGGCCATGGTTTCCACCAACAAAGGTGATTTTGCAATTGTGCTCGACCCAATCAAGGCACCTCTTGCAACCAACAACTTTGTTGTGCTTGCCCGTTACAAATATTTTGATGGCACCAAGTGCCACCGCGCCATCACCGACTTTGTTGTGCAGTGCGGCGACCCAACGGCAACCGGCACCGGTGGTCCTGGATATTCATTTGCCGACGAACTTCCTGCACAGGGCGAATACAAAATTGGCTCCATCGCCATGGCAAACTCTGGTCCAAACACCAACGGCAGTCAGTTCTTCATTATCACTGGCGAAAATGGTGCGACACTCAACCCTGACTACACCTTGTTTGGTCAAGTCACAGAGGGTTTGGATCAAACAGTCCCTGCACTCAATGCAGCATCAAATCCAGATCCTGCAGCCAATGGTGTTCCGCCGACAGAAGACTTGATAATCAACAGCGTCACGATCATCGTCAGTTAGTTGGGTAATGCTCCGTGAATAGTCGCGGGGCCATCTACATTCCACTTTCCTTGGACGCAGAGCAACGCCGAGCCAGTTGGCAACTGCACAACCGTCGTGTTGGCAAGTTGCAAACACCGTTGCAGTCTGTCGTGCGACCACGTTTCTGATTCGGTAATCACAGCAATATCTTCCACAAGGCCAAGCCCTAGCGTGAATGCGCCACCTCGAGGATCAACCATCGGATCACACAATGCCGCGGCACTTCCAGCAACTGCCACCACAATGCCACTCTCTATCTGTTGTTCAATCGCCTCATACACAACCGTTGCTTGCAGAGTTGTGCGCAAGTGAATTGGCGAATCACCCACCACATACACGGCTGCGGCATCACGAATAATTTGTGCAAAGCCATCTTCACGAGCATCCGCACGTGTGTACACCGCGCAAAGTTTGGTTTCTACTCCCATTCGCTGAGCCCACAACACACTTGTAGCAATCAGTGCAGCAGGATTTTCAAACGCCTCGGCAGTTGGCAACACCGCCACATAGCCACTCATTCCCTGCAACACTCGAGCGTCAAGTTCGTCGTTGCTAATAAATGGGCCACCACCCTGCAAAACAAGTTGTCCGAGCATTGCTCGGGAATGTATCACGACTCAAGCAACAAGTTACCCAAGGCTTCAACAGTGTCATCAGCAACTCCAATTTCGCGCACATAGTTGCGCACCGAACCATGCTGTTGCGCAAGCTCTGTCAAAATGATTTGCATTGCTCGTGGGTCGGCAGCCAAGTATGCCTTGGGGATGGTGGCGTAACGCTCGGCTAATTCGGGGCGATGAACTTTTGACCACGCAATTGTCCGTTGCATTGCGTCTTGCGTCAGACCATAGTCGGCACAAATGTGTCCGTCATCCACACCAAGGCTAGAAAGCAACAACGCGGCAAGCACACCAGTGCGGTCTTTGCCGGCAGCACAATGAAACACCGCTGGCAACGAATCGGTTTGTGCGAGCACATGCATTGCATCCGCAAATCGGCTTGAACCAATTTCCAACATGTCGCGATATCCCCACACCAAAAACTCAACTTCGTCATCAAATTCTGGAGTTTCCGTGTCGGACCATGTCACATCCACGATCGACAAATGATGAAATGTCACTTCAATATCATCGGTAGGAAAAATTCCCTGCTCACGTTGTTCGCGCTCGGTGCGCAGATCAATAACCGATTTCAAACCCAACTGCATGACCCGACTCATGTCATCTGCTCCGCGCAGTCGATACAAACCGTCCGAACGAAACAGCGTTCTCCACCTGGTGCTTCGTCCATCTGCGGTTGCGTACCCTCCCAAGTCACGAAAGTTATGAACGGCCTCAAGACCGATCAGTCGCCTTGGATGATTGACTATCTCGTCAACATGCGCATTAATCACCAGGCAAACCTAACCAGAGCTGGTAAAGCCCAGATGGTTCTTTGATTACCAGTTGGTAAATAACTCGGTCTATTGACTACGGTTGCTCGCCATGACCACTACACCAACTGCTCAATCTTCACTCCCCCAGCTCGTCGGCGTATGCGGCTCGGGCATCATGGGCTCGGGCCTTGCCGAAGTCGTTGCACGTGCAGGCATCAACGTGGTCGTGCGCTCGCGCACAATGGCTGGTGCACAATCCATGCTCACTTCAGTTGAAAACAACCTCGCAAAACAAGTTGCGAAGGCAAAGTTGACAGAGGACCAGCGAACAGAAATTTTGTCGCACATCAGCATCACCGACCAACTTTCCGCGCTTGCCAATTGCGACCTTGTTATCGAATCAATCCTCGAGGAACTTGCGCCAAAGCAAGAACTGTTTTCCCAACTTGACAAAATCGTCAAGCCATCAGCAATACTTGCCACCAACACCAGCACATTGCCGGTTATTGCAATGGCACAAGCGACAAATCGTCCAGACAAAGTTTGTGGCATTCACTTTTTTAACCCAGCAGTAATGATGTCGCTTGTTGAAGTGATCCGTCCACTTACCGCAAGTGACGACACCATCGCCGCGGCTACAGCATTCGCAATTGCTTGCGCAAAAGATCCTGTACAAGTTGTTGACCGAGCAGGTTTCATCGTCAATGCACTGTTGTTTCCGTATCTCAATAACGCTGTTCACATGCTCGAAGCCAAAACAGCATCGATGGAAGACATCGACACTGCAATGAAGGGTGGCTGCAATTTCCCAATGGGTCCGTTTGCGTTGCTCGACCTGATCGGCATCGACACCACTGTGTCAATCCTCAATGCCCTCCAAAGCGAATTCAAGCAAAGCCATCTCGAGCCAGCCGACTCACTCAAAAAGTTGTTGGCAGAAGGCAAGTTGGGCCGCAAGACCAAACAGGGATTCTTTACTTACTAGATCTCACTGCGTCAGATGTACCGTGGCGTATGACGTCTTGGCATGACACACCAGTCGATCTCGGTCTGTCAATTTGGAATTTTCCCCCACCAACTGAGTGGCCACAACAAGACATCGTCGGACGTGGCGCCGATCTAGAGCCTTCAACCCTCATTCAGGCATACCGCACTGGCGTGTTTCCAATGTCGAGTGCAAACGACTTTCCACTTCTCGGTAAACCAGCAATGGGTTGGTGGTCGCCAATGATGCGTGGCGTACTTCCACTCGACCAGTTGCGCATCACCCGATCCATGCGCAGTAGTGCACGTAAATATTCTGTTCGCATCGACACGTGTTTTGAGCGCGTGGTACGCGGTTGTGCTGTGCCCAATCGCGAGGGTGGATGGATAACGAAAGACATCATCGATGCATATATAAGGCTGCACGAATTGGGTTGGGCTCATAGTTTCGAGACGTTTGACGAACATGGTGTGCTGATCGGCGGTTTGTACGGTGTACGTGTAAACGGTCTCTTCGCCGGTGAGTCCATGTTTCACCTCCAGCGCGACGCTTCAAAAATCGCACTCATGCACCTCGTTGAAACGATGCGCAATTCGACGATGTCATTGCTTGATGTGCAATGGCTCACGCCCCACCTCGAGACACTTGGGGCAATTGAAATCCCCCGTGATGATTACCTGCGTCGTCTTGACGCGGCCGTCAACCCCTAACCTTGACGTATGAGTCGCCGTGACGAACCTTGGCTGATCCGCACCTATTCGGGGCATTCAACAGCGGAAGCGTCCAATGAGTTGTATCGCACCAACCTCGCTAAGGGCCAGACCGGTCTTTCCATCGCCTTCGACTTGCCAACCCAAACGGGTTACGACCCAGATCACATCCTTGCTCGCGGCGAAGTAGGCAAAGTTGGCGTGCCGGTCGTGCACTTGGGCCACATGCGCACGCTGATGCAACAGATTCCTCCTGGTCAGATGAATACATCGATGACCATTAACGCAACTGCTGCTTGGTTGCTTGCGTTGTATGTTGCCAACGCAGCCGAGCAGGGCACGCCAGCAAACGAGTTGCGCGGCACAACACAAAACGACATTCTCAAAGAATATTTATCACGTGGCACATTTATATTTCCTCCAACAGCATCACGTCGCATCATCGTCGACATGATCGCATGGTGTGCAACCAACGCGCCCAAGTGGAATCCGATGAATGTGTGCTCGTACCACTTGCAAGAAGTGGGTGCTACTCCAGTGCAAGAGATTGCATTTTCACTTGCCAATGCCATCGACATTTTGGACGCAGTGCGCGCCAGCGGTCAGGTCTCGGATGAAGCATTTCCTCAAGTCTTTGCAAGCATTTCGTTTTTTGTCAACGCCGGCATTCGCTTTGTGGAAGAACTGTGCAAGATGCGGGCCTTCACCGAGTTGTGGGACCGCATCGGCAGCGAGCGATACGGCATCACCGACGAGCGTGCTCGGCGTTTTCGATATGGCGTGCAGGTCAATTCGCTAGGTCTTACCGAAGCGCAGCCAGAAAACAATGTGCAGCGCATCATGCTCGAGATGCTTGCCGTCACTCTTTCCAAGTCGGCTCGTGCACGCAGCGTGCAATTGCCAGCATGGAACGAAGCGCTTGGACTGCCCCGTCCATGGGATCAACAGTGGTCGTTGCGCATGCAACAAGTGCTCGCTTACGAAACCGATTTGCTCGAATACGAAGACATCTTTACTGGCTCGCATGTGGTCGAGGCCCGCACGGCCGAGTTGCGCGATGCTGCTTGGGCAGAGTTGCAAGAGATTCTTGATCGCGGCGGTGCATTCGAATCGGTCGATGAGCTCAAAGGTCGTCTTGTGTCTTCAATGGCCGATCGCACTCGCCGCATCGAATCTGGTGAGCAGGTTGTTGTTGGCGTCAATCGTTTTACCGAATCAACACCTTCACCTCTCGACGGCGCAAACAACATTCTCAAAGTTGACCACACTGTCGAACAACAACTTGTTGACGACGTCACTGCATGGCGCAAACAACGTGCTAACCCAGAGGTGCAGCAAGCCCTTGATCAATTGCGAAACGCAGCAACCGGCAAGGCCAACTTGATGGATGCATCTATTGCTCTGGCTAAAGCGGGCGGTACTACTGGCGAGTGGAGCCAAGTGCTGCGCGAAGTGTTTGGCGAATACCGTGCACCTACGGGAGTTGGTGCAGCTGCAGGCCGTCGCACGGCTCAACTGGCCGACGTTGCAGAGTTTGTGCGCACTATTCCCGGTGGTCCGCCAAAGTTTTTGGTCGCCAAGCCTGGTCTGGATGGGCACTCAAGTGGCGCCGAACAAATTGCTGTTGCTGCTCGCGATTCGGGCATGGAAGTTGTCTATTCAGGTATTCGTCTCACACCTGCACAAATTGCTGCATCTGCGCGAGACGAAGACCCAGATGTGATTGGTCTGTCCATTTTGTCGGGTTCACATCTACAACTTGTTCCAGATGTATTGCACGAGTTGAAAAAACTTGGAGTGGATGCACCAGTCATTCTTGGCGGCATTATCCCCGAAGACGATCGTGACTCATTGCGCGCACTCGGCATCGCAGCGGTCTACACACCAAAAGATTTTGATATTGCTCGCATCATGCGCGAGATAGCCGAGATTGTTCGCGCGCGACGCGCTTAAGGCTTCATCGTTGTCGACGGCGCAACAGGAACAAAACCTGTCGCCACTGGCAACTGAATCACATCACCAGCGTTGACCTTGTCGGGGTTGGTGATGTTGTTGATGCTCATGAGTTCGGCCATGTTGAGGTTGAACTTCTTAGAAATGGCAAACAGCGAGTCGCCAGGTTCGATTGTGTAATACACAGGCTCTACATACACGGTCGTTGTCGGTGCGGGAATGGTTGTCTCAACTGTTGTTGGCACAACAATTTCGGGTTCTCCACCACCGCGCGACAGCAACACCGCGATCAAACCGCTCACTACCGAAATAACGAGAAGCGACCATTGAAGTCGGCCTCGTATATACATCAATTTCATCGTAGACCTTCGACCTACTCAAAGTTTGCCTATCCTGTACGACATGCGAGTGCTGGCAGCTGTCGACAAGTTTCGTGGCACAGCATCAGCAGCGCAGGTAGCTGCAGCAATCGGTCATGCATGTTGGGAATTGGGTGTTGATTGTGTCGAAGCACCAATCGCAGATGGTGGCGAAGGCACGCTAGACGCACTTGGTGGACCAAACCGCACTACACGCGTGACCGACCCACTAGGTCGTCCAGTCGAGGCGCAGTGGCGCCTTGCGGGTGACACGGCAGTAATTGAAATGGCCCGCGCTTCTGGGCTTTCTTTGGTGGGCGGAGCCAAAAAGAACGATGTGATTGCGGCCTCGACCATTGGCACAGGTCAGCTCATTGACACTGCACTCAATGATGGGGCCAAGCGAATCATTGTTTGCGTAGGCGGTTCTGCAACAGTCGACGGCGGTCTCGGAGCAATTCGCGCAATCGGCACACCTGCTCGATTACGAGGCACCGAATTCATTGTGGCCTGCGACGTGCGCGCACTATTTGCTGATGCTGCCAGATTATTTGGTGCGCAAAAAGGCGCAACCCCTGTGCAGATCGAATTTCTTTCTAATCGACTTGAGCAACTGCAGCAGTCATATTTGCATGACTACGGCATTGACGTATCTCTGCTCATTGGCGGCGGTGCGGCTGGCGGACTCGCAGGTGGCCTGAGTGCACTTGGCGCAAGCCTTGTGCCGGGTTTTGATGTTGTTGCCGATGAAGTTGGCTTGCATGAGCAAATTGCACAATGCGATTTAATCATTACCGGCGAAGGATATTTAGACAATGAGAGCTTTGACGGCAAGGTTGTTGGTGGCGTGCAGCAACTTGCACAACAATTCAATAAGCCTGTTGTTGTTATCTGTGGAGGCGCAGATGTTGATGCTCAACAGCGCATTGAATCGTTGAGTTTGATCGAAAATTTTGGTGAAAGTGAATCATTTTCTCAGCCACTGATGTGCGTTGAAAAAGCAGCAACTGCGATTGTTGCTCGCTTTATGTAATTGCTGTCAATAACGAACGAGATCAGCCGCCAGGAACCGTGGTTGGGGCGTTTGGATCAACAACTGCGGGTGCAACTGGCACGGTTGGCACTGGTGAAGCAAGCGGTTTGCCTGCAACATCGGTACCCAACAAAATCAGAACGCTTGCTTCTCCAAGTTTTCCACCCTCGGTGGGAATCGGTGCGGGCATGATTGCTGTTGCAACACCACCAAGCTCAGCAGCAACAAGGGCTGCCTGGCCTTCGCTACCTGGCAAGTAATACACAACTGTTGTCGTTTGTTTTGGTGTGGTTTCGCTTGTGTTCACTGCTGGTTGCACGATGTAGCCGCGACCCTGCAACTCGGTGGTCAACTGGCCGGCACTTCCAGAAACTTTTGACGCATTGGCAACTTGAATTTTGAATGCCGTGAGCGGAATAGTGACGGCAACTGTTGTCTCGACGGGAATTGTGTCGGTAACGACCGTGTCTGTGGTTGCTCCACCGTCGGCGGCTGGAGCAGTAGTGCTGCCACCACGAATATCGCGCAAAATCAGAAAACCGAGTAACACCGCAACTACGGCAACAACAATCGACATTGTTGAATTGATTGAGGAACCACGTGAAACTGGCTCTCGGCGGGGACGACGTTGTTCTTGGCTCATACCAACAACCGTACTTGATGTAGTGGAGCCGAGTGTGGGAATTGAACCCACGACCTACCGCTTACAAGGCGGTTGCTCTGCCTCTGAGCTAACCCGGCTCGTCTAGG
>JBIKZO010000096.1:0-5671 GCA_044354675.1 Ilumatobacteraceae bacterium
AACTATGGCCGACCACGGCGTTGAACATTTTGTAATGGACTTCGGTCACCCGCAGTCGACAGAGCCAGTGATGCGCTTTGTCGAACAGGTATTGCAGCCCATGAAGGCTGCGCGCAAATAACTAACCCGCCGGCTGGATTTCGGGTCGTGGCCCGCTGCCGTTAAAAAATGCGAGCAAGGGTGCTGCTTCTTCGCCGAGTTGCAACACAGAATTGCCATTGATGGTGTCGCCGTAAACAGCGAGCGGAAACGACGCAATATTTCCGCTGGCCGCGGGTCGCATCTTCTTTGCAAACTCAATCAGATCGAGTTGTTCGTCCACAACGATTGCACCTAAGCCACCGCTCATTACTTTGCCAACCGAAAACGGATTGCCCACAACGCCAATCACGGAGCTTTTTACGAGTGCCTCGACAAACGATCGTTGTCTTGCAGTCCGACCTATGTCCGACGAGCCGTCGATCTGCCACTCGCCATCGACCTTTTGCTCGAAGAACCGGCTTCTGGCAAATGCAAGCGCTTCCACTCCATCCAATGTTGGGCAACCAGGTTTCATAAAGAGGCCAGTGTGTTTGTCACGCGACGGATAATCGACACATACCGACACGCCACCGACAGCATCAACAATCTGTTTGAAACCCTGAAAATCTATTTCGACATAATGATGTATTGGCACTCCGAGCGCGCTCTGCACGGTGCGCACAAGCACATCAGTGCCGGCTTGATAGGCAGTATTGATGCGCTGAAAGTCTTCTCCACCACCAATTGCAACCCACAAGTCACGAGGTATCGACAGCAACGAAACAGAACCAGATTTTTTGACGTAATGCATCACCATCAACGTGTCGCTGCGCTGGCCACCAATGTCTTCCTCCGCCCCAACGGCATTGAAGTCTGCATCAGACGGGTCTGCACCAGCACGCGAGTCAGAGCCAACTAGCAAATAGTTTTCAAACAACGGGTCGGGCGCTGATAATGCCGAAGTTGCAGTTATCTCACGCTGAATCCCATCGAGTTGGGCATGCACATTTCGTACGATCCCAAACGAACCTGCGCCTGCCGTAACGAGTGCGGCAACCGCGGTGATGATTAATCGTGTTGAGCGCTTGCCACGAGTTCGTGTTTCAGGACGATGCACCACCACGGCTAGACGCTAATCGCTCTGAACGAAAGAGCACGATCACTGCGCTCGCAGGTGCACCACATCACCAGTATCAATCAGATGAGTCTGCCCATTGTCATCAATCACTTCAAGTCGACCGTCAATCAGCACGCTTGATGCCCGACCAGTCACCACGTGGTTGGCCATCTCTACTCGTACTTCTTGGCCAAGTGTCATGAGATGCGACACATATCTTGCGTGCAGTTGTGCCGGATCAAGAGACTCGAGAACATCGATATGCCCCAGCATTGCTCGCAGCAAATCGGTAGGTGTGGTTTGCATGTTGCGAGATGCACTATTAAGCGAAACCGCATCTGGTGGCGCCCACCCAACATTGATGCCAATACCAACGACAACAAAATCGGCTGCACCTTGCGCCAAGATTCCAGAAACTTTTTTGCCGTTGATCAATAAATCATTTGGCCACTTCATCTGTGGCTTCACAGCAACAAGTTGTTCGCTCGCGAGCGCAGCCGCCATTCCGACTATCTGCGTAAATTGATGCGTTGGTCGCACCATCGTGTCTGCAAAACGAAACAGAAGCGAGACAAGCAAATTGGATCCGGGCTCAGCAACCCACGTGCGGTCAAGTCTTCCCTTTCCTGCACTCTGAAATTTGGCCATCAAGACGCTGTGGTGTTCTGCACCACCATGCGCACTCGCCAGTAAATCTGTGTTGGTGCTGCCAGTTTCAGCGACAACCGAAACCCACCAACCATTGGGCCATGAGCTCGTGTTTTCGGGCTGGTTGGGAGAAAGAGTGTTCATCAGGTAAAGATAATAAGCCGTGTTGAAAAAGATCCTGATAGCCAATCGAGGCGAAATCGCCGTTCGCGTCATCCGTACCGCCCGAGAAATGGGTATCGCCACGGTTGCCGTGTATTCAGAACTCGATCGCAATGCCCTGCATGTGCGACTTGCCGATGAGGCTTATGCCCTCGGTGGCCAAACTGCTGCAGAGAGCTACCTCAACACAGAAGCCATTTTGGATGCCATTCGCAAGAGCGGTGCCGACGGCGTGCATCCCGGATACGGATTCTTTAGCGAAAATGCCGACTTCGCGCAGGCCATCACCGACATGGGCGTGGCTTTCATCGGACCACCTCCAGCAGCAATTGTTGAAATGGGTGACAAGGTTTCATCACGCAAAGCCGCACTTCGCGGTGGCGCACCAATCGTGCCTGGCACCACAGAGTTCACCAAGAGCGCCCAAGAGATCACTGATTTTGGAAATGAGTTTGGTTGGCCAGTAGCAATCAAGGCTGCTTTCGGTGGCGGTGGCCGCGGAATGAAAGTTGTGCAGTCTGCAGACCAAGTGCAAGAAGCAATGGACTCTGCTCAACGTGAATCAAAGGCTTTCTTTGGTCGCGACGAAATTTATGTTGAGCGCTACCTCACATGGCCACGCCACATCGAAGTACAACTCGTTGGCGACAAACACGGAAATGTTGTGTGGGTTTCTACGCGCGACTGCTCTGCGCAACGACGTCACCAAAAACTGATCGAAGAAGCCCCAGCGCCAGGTCTGCCAGATGGCATGGAGGAAGCAATGGGCGCAGCTGCTGTCAAAGCAGCAAAGGCTGTTGGTTATTACAACGCTGGCACTGTTGAGTTCATCTATCAAGACAATGATTTTTTCTTCCTCGAAATGAATACTCGTTTGCAAGTCGAACACCCGGTCACCGAAGTCATCACGGGTATCGACTTGGTCGAGTGGCAAATACTTGTTGCATCTGGCGAAAAATTGCCGATGACTCAAAAACAAGTCGCTGCGCGCCGCAATGGTCACGGCATCGAAATACGCATCAATGCCGAAAATCCAACCGCCGGAAAATTCTTGCCTTCACCTGGCACAATCACCACTCTCACCACTCCTGACGGTTTCGGTACTCGCTTCGACGGTGGCTACGAAGCCGGCGACACTGTCAGCCAGTACTACGACAATCTCGTTGGCAAGTTGATCGTGTGGGGCAAAGATCGTGACACTGCAATCGCTCGCACGATTCGCGCACTCGAAGAAATGGTGATCGTTGGAGTACACACCACCATTCCTGCCGACCTAGCAATTTTGCGCCACCCCGATTTCAGTGCTGTAACGCACTCAACAAAGTGGGTTGAAGAGACGCTCGATTTATCACAACTTGTGTCGCATGCTGGTGCAGCGCCAGCCGCCGACGATCAAGACTTGGTCGAGCGCTCGACCACAGTTGAAGTCAACGGCAAGCGATTTGACGTCAAGATGTGGGTGCCCGAGTTTGCAATTGGCACTGCCAAAAAGTCTAAGAAGCCAACTCGTGGCTCGGGTGGCGCCGGTGGTGGCGCGGCAAGCGGTGCTGTAACTGCTCCGATGCAGGGAACCATCGTCAAAGTGATGGTTGAAGTCGGCCAGACAATTGCGGTTGGCGATGCAGTTGTGGTGCTTGAGGCGATGAAAATGGAAAACCAAATCACTGCCGAAAAGGCCGGAAAAGTCACCAAAGTCAACGTGACCGCAGGCGACAAAGTTGGCTCTGGCGACGTGCTCGCCGTTATTGAGTAGCAAAACTAGTAACACCACATCAAGCTCGCGCGACTAGTTTGTGAGCGTGACATCTAGCCCCGAATCAGCCGAAAACGGCGACAATCTCGATCCAGCCCAAACTTCGAGCGGCCTTGCTGCCGAGATGGCTCGACGCCTGGACAATATTGCAGCGCTCAGGGCTCAGGGCACCAACCCATATCCGTATCGGTTTGATCGCACACACACCCTTGGCGAAATTCGAACGGCACATGGTGCACTTGAGGCAGGCAACGAAACGACCGAGCACGTCACTATTGCTGGCCGCATCATGCTCAAACGCGATCAGGGAAAACTGATTTTCTGCACTCTTCGGGATCGCACGGGTGACATTCAGTTGTTTGTGTCGAAAGCGATTGTTGGCGACGATGCGTTTGATGCCATCAACAATTTTGATTTAGGTGACTGGGTTGGCGTAAGCGGTTTAGTAATGACAACACGCAAAGGCGAGTTGTCCGTCAAAGTCGATACTGCTCAATTGTTGGCAAAGGCCGTGCGCCCGATGCCCGACAAATGGCACGGTCTCACCGACGTCGATACGCGATATCGCCAACGCTACGCAGACCTCATCATCAACGAAGAGGCACGTCGCACGTTCGAGATCCGTCACGCAACAATTGCCAGTTTCAGAAAGACTCTGCACGATAATCAATTCATCGAAGTAGAAACTCCTGTGCTGCATATGGAAGTCGGCGGTGCCCACGCTCGCCCATTCATCACCCATCACAACACGCTCGACATGCAGTTGTTCTTGCGCATCGCTCTCGAGTTGCACCTCAAGCGCTTGATCGTTGGTGGTATGGAGCGCGTGTTCGAAATCGGTCGCGTGTTTCGCAACGAAGGCATTTCTACGCGGCACAACCCAGAGTTCACGATGATGGAGAGCTATCAGGCGTTTGGTGATTACAACGAAGTGATGGCACTCACAGAGCAACTCATTACCAACGCTGCTCGTGAAGCAACCGGAAGCACCGTTGTCATGATTAATGGAAAAGAGTTTGACCTTGCTCAACCATGGCGTAAGGCGCGCATGATTGATTTGGCCGGTGAGAAAGTTGGCGAAACATTGCACCCTTCAATGGACGTCGATGTTGTTCGCAATATTGCCGCAAAGCACAAGATCAAAACCGATGCTCATTGGGGCTCGGGACGCATCATTGAAGAGATTTTTGCCGAACTCGCAGAAGGCGAATTGCAAGAACCAACGTTTGTCACCGGACACCCAGTCGAGATCTCGCCTCTTGCCCGAGCAGACCGCAATGACCCGCATCTCACCGAGCGATTCGAATTGTTTATTGGAGCCCGCGAACTCGCAAATGGTTATAGCGAATTAAATGACCCTGTTGAGCAACGCTCACGCTTCGAAGAAGAGCAAAAGGCAAAGGTTGCTGGCGACAATGAGGCCGGCAGCATGGACGAAGATTATTTGCGGGCGCTCGAGTTTGGAATGCCGCCGACTGCAGGTCTTGGAATCGGCATTGATCGCCTTGTCATGTTGTTGGCCTCCGCTGGTTCAATTAAAGATGTGATCTTGTTCCCAACACTGCGTCCAGAGGCAAAATAGTCGTGGCTGCTACTTCTTCTACGCCAACAAGCGCATGGGGCGTTGGCCTTGCAACGATTGCCGCAGATGGCGCCACGCTCGACACGTTCTTTCGCCACCTCGGTCTTGGAAATGCCGTGCCCGCAGGAACGCCAACCGAATCTCAGTCAACGACTGATGAGCGACGCGGTGTTGCCATCGTTCCTACATCTCTCGTCATCGACACTCAGGCCGCACCAACAAGTGCATCTGATGTCTACTTGCGCTTACATCTGCTCTCGCACCGTCTTGTAGAGCCTCGCACGATCAATCTCGACGGAGCATTCGGATTACTCACCAATGTTGCCTGGACATCAATTGGTCCTGTTGCTATCGACACGCTCGACGATGTTCGATACAACCTGTTGCG
>JBIKZO010000019.1:0-18369 GCA_044354675.1 Ilumatobacteraceae bacterium
TACCTCGTTGCAGGAATCGTGATGATCACAATTTTTCGCAAACCTACTGAGGCTCAGATGGACGATGCCCGAGCAACCATCAAATTCGAGGATTAATCAGCACTCACAGTTAGTCACGAAGCAGCGAGGCCGTGCAGCCAGGCTTGCACGTTGTTGCCCAAAGCATCTACGTCGTATCCGCCCTCTTGCAACACCACCGTTGGCAAACCCATCTGACGCACCAAGTCGCCACTGCGTTTGAAACCGTCTTGAGTGACCGACAAGTCACTAATGGGATCGGTAAAGAATGTGTCGAGACCGAGTGAAACGATCACCATGCTCGGGCCAAATTTGGTAATTGCCGAACACGCTTTGTCGAGAGCGGAGATAAAGAAATCATCTTCGGTGCGAGCAGCAAGTGGAACATTGAAATTAGATCCGCGTCCTTTGCCAGAGCCCTGCTCGTCGCTATAGCCGGTGAAGTATGGATAGGCGCGTTGAGGATCGCCGTGCAACGACACATACTGCACATCGTCGCGCTCATAGAAAATCTCTTGAGTGCCATTGCCATGGTGATAATCCACATCGAGCACAGTCACTTTTGTGCCAGTGGTGGTGGCCACGTGATGCGCTGCGATTGCAGCATTGTTGAAGAAGCAATAACCGCCGTATAGATCGGTGGTGGCGTGATGCCCAGGAGGCCTGCACAAACCGTATGCGTATGATTCGCCATCGAGCACCAGTTTCGTCGCAGTCAGAGCGGTATCAACTGCACCACGAGCCGCCGTATATGTGCCTTCGGTGAGCGGCGTCGTTGTCTCGAAACACCACCAACCGAGTCGAGCGTTGACTGCTACCGGCTCTTCGATCTGGCTCATTGCATCGCGCAACGATGGACGATAAAAGAAATCGGGAACAACTTCGTGACTTGGGCGCATCTCGCGCTGATAGTCGGCCCATGCGGTCATCAAAAATTTGTTGAGCCCTGGCGTGTGCACGGCATCAATCGGCTCTGTGCCCCATTCGGTTGGCGACAAAAACTCCATGCTTGAATCATTAATCAAAGTCTCTTTGATTGCTTCTGCGCGACCAATATGTTCAAATGGCGACGCAGAACGTGATGCAGCAATTTCTGCGTGAGGGTTGTGACCCATATGCGCTGGTGTGTAAACAACTTTCATGAATTCTCGTCTCTTCTCATCAGGACAACTTACTAGTCGTACTGTGGTCGATCACGAAGTGTGCGCTTTATTTCGCTCACGCCTGACTCTGCAATGATCTGCACTGCGTCCCACAGCCGAACTGCCTCGTCTCCCCGTGGAATCTTGGAAATGACTGGACCAAAGAGGCTTGCTTCGCGATCTGTCTGTGGGTTAAACGTAATGATTGGTGTACCCACGTCTTTGCCAGTGCGCTCGAGTGCTGCTTTGGATTCAAATCTGATGACTTCATCGTGCGCAGTGTCAGTGCTGGATTCGGCCCACTTGACTGGCAAACCAGCCTCGGTCAGTACCTTGACGTAAAACGCCGGCGAATCTTTCATTGCCTCTTCACGTCGGTGATTGGTGTGCAATGCAGTGCCAAACGCGGTGTACACGCTCGCAACACCCGGATTGCCCTCAGTTGTGCGAGCCGCACTTGCAATACGCAACACCTCTAGACCAAACACGTGTCCTTCTAGATGTCCGGGCGACATTTTTGAATAGTCCGTGCTTTCGTTGATCATCTTGAGCGAAATGAACTTCCACGAAACTTCGTAATTGCGAAGTTGTTGCACTTCAGTTACCCACCTGCTGGTGATCCACGCCCATGGGCAAATTGGATCGAAATGAAAATTGACGTCGGCCATAACCGACAAGACTAGTCGCGCGCGATTTGGCGCAGCTCGAAGGTTTCGATGATGTCGCCTTCTTTGAGGTCTTGGAAATCGGTGAGGCTAATACCGCACTCGAAACCCTCTCGAACCTCTCGCACATCGTCTTTGAAGCGACGCAATGTGTTGATTGCACCCTTCCAAATGATTGTGCCGTCACGTAGGAAGCGAACCTTGGAGCCACGAGTAACGACACCCATGCGCACTGAGCAACCTGCAATTGCTCCAACTTTTGGCGCACGGAAGATTTCGCGCACTTCGGCTTCGCCAGTGACCACTTCTTCGAATTCTGGGGCAAGCATGCCCTTCATGGCCTTCTCGATGTCTTCGATCAGTTTGTAAATAATTTCGTAGGTGCGGATCTCGACGCCTTCAGCAGCAGCCATGTCGCGCACTTTGCGATCTGGTCGCACATTGAAACCAATCAATGTCGCGTTGGTTGCTGCAGCGAGCGCAATGTCGTTCTCGGTGATTGCGCCTACTGCGCGGTGCACAAATGCTGCACGCACGTCGTCACGCTCGAGTTTGCGCAAGCTCTCGGTTACGGCTTCCAACGAACCATGCACATCAGATTTGATGATGACATTGAGCGTGGCAACTTCGCCTGCCTGAATCTGAGAGAAGATGTCTTCCAACTTGACACCGCGTTGCACGCGCGCATCTCCACGCTGATTGAGCGTGCGATAGCGCTGCTCGCGGGATTCGGCCACAGTCTTTGCAGTCTTTTCGTTTGGTGCGGAGCGAAATTCGTCTCCGGCGTTTGGAACGGCACTGAGACCAAGCACCTGCACAGGTGTTGATGGTCCGGCTTCTTTGATCTGCTCTCCACGATCGTTGATCAGTGCGCGAACTTTGCCCCACGCAGCGCCAGCGACGATTGGGTCGCCCACTTTGAGAGTGCCCTTATCGACAAGAACCGTTGCAACTGGGCCACGACCGATGTCGAGCTGTGCTTCAAGCACAATGCCCTTGGCGCGACCAGATGGGTTTGCTGTGAACTCTTCCACTTCGGACAAAACGCTTAATTGCTCAAGTAAATCATCTACGCCAAGGCCGCTTTGTGCTGCCATCTCAACGACAATTGTTTCTCCACCCCATGCTTCTGGAGTGAGTTGGTTCTCTGCAAGTTGTGCAAGTACACGTTGTACGTCGGCATTGTCTTTGTCGATTTTGTTAATGGCAACGACGATTGGAACCTCAGCAGCACGAGCATGACTAATGGCCTCAATCGTTTGTGGCATGACACCGTCATCGGCCGCAACCATGAGCACAACAATGTCGGTGACTTGAGCACCGCGGGCGCGCATCTTGGTAAATGCAGCGTGACCAGGTGTGTCGATAAAGGTGATTGACTTGCCCTCTTTGACGACTTGGTAAGCGCCGATGTGCTGCGTGATTCCGCCAGCTTCGCCACTGACCACGCTTGTCGAGCGAATGCGGTCGAGCAACGTAGTTTTACCGTGGTCAACGTGACCCATCACCGTGATGATTGGCGAACGCGGTTGCTGCAAAGCCTCGTCGTCATCATCGGAGTCGTCGAACATGGCTTGCAATTCCATCTCTTCTTGTTGACCTGGATCAACGAGCAAGATTTCTGCACCAACTTCGAGTGCAAACAATTCCATTTGCTCATCGGCAAGTGTCATCGTTGCAGTCACCATCTCGCCGTGCTCGAGCAAATAGCGAACAACGTCTGCTGATGTGCGATTTAACTTAGGAGCAAACTCTTGCGCAGACGAACCGCGCTCGATAATGATGATGCCCTCAGGAACTGCTGCGTGGCTTGCTGTGTAACTCGTTGGAGTTTGCGGCAACATTTCGTCGAAGTCTTGACGACGACGTGCACGAGATTTCTTTTTTGGAGCGCGACGTTGTCCGCCACCCGGACCACCTGGGCGACCACCACCTGGACGACCTGGACCACCAGCGCCTGGACCTCCTGGACGTGCTCCAGCACCAGCGCCTGGACCACCTGGACGAGCGCCTCCACCAAATGGAGGACGACCGCCTGGGCCACCTGGACGAGCACCCGGACCGCCCGGACGAGCACCGCTCGGAGCCGAAGGACGCATAGGACCACCAGTACCAACAGGACCACGACCAAGCGCAGTGCCAGACAAACGACCAGTGCGTGCACCTGCACCACCACCCGGACGACCTGTTGAAGGGCCGATTGGTCGCGTAAGTGGAGGACGACTTGCACCCGTATCACCAGGGCGACGAGCGCCACCAGGTGGAGGCGGAATTGGACGGCTGCTACCTGGTGGTGGAGGAATTGGACGGCCACTTGGCGCAGTGCGAACTGCTGGTGCGCTCGGCGCAACAGGCGCTGCTGGAGCCGGCTGCGCGACAGGTGCAGTAGGTGTTGCTGGTGCTGGCTGTGCAACAGGCGCTGTGCGTGCAACTGGCGCAGGCGACTTGATTGGCCTCGCAGAAGAAATCACTGGAGCATGCGCGACTGGAGACTTTGGTGCTTCAATCACTTCTGCTGCCGGAGTTACTGATTTTGGCTCGCTCGTGTCAGACGAATCTGAGTCAGCAACAGACTTCTTGGCAACTGCTTTTTTAGCAACTGCCTTTTTCGCAACAGCTTTTTTAGCAGCAGCCTTCTTGACCGGTGCCTTCTCTTCGGTTCCATCATCAGATTTTTTTGCAGCAGCCTTCTTCACAGCCTTTTTTACTGGCTTTGGTTCTTCGGGCTGCACGTCACGCACAAGACCTTCACGTTGCGCTTTTGTGCGCACACGGTCGGCTTGTTGATCAATGATCGTGGAAGATTGTGTTTTTACACCGATACCCATCTTGCCGCACAAATCAAGGGTCTCTTGATTGGACATGCCGAGCTCTTTAGCAAGCTCATGAACGCGCAAGATCTTGGCCAAGTGTTAGTTCCCCTCACCATTTGTTGCGGCGTCATCATTTGCAGTGCCGGTGTTTTGCGCCCATTGTTCTTGGCTCACTACAGAACCATCAGCCGCATGCCACTCCATCGCGCCACTCTCTGCATTAGTTACCCACTCGCCTTCGGCGTAGTCGGCTGCAGGAGCATCTTCAGTAACAACTGCTGTGTAGCCAGATGTTTCGTCAGCGGCTTGTGTCTCGCTCTTAATGTCGAGACGCACACCAGTAAGTCGTGCTGCAAGGTTGGCGTTAACTCCCATCTTGCCGATTGCCAACGAGAGTTGGAAGTCGGGAACAATGACGTCGGCCTGAGTGCCGTCGCTGCTCAATCGAACATCGGTGACCTTTGCAGGCGACATTGCTTTAGCAATGAAGTCGCGCACGTCTTCGCTGAATGGAATGATGTCGACTTTTTCGCCGCGCAATTCGGTGACGACCATGCGAACACGACCACCACGAGCACCTACACAGGCACCCACTGGGTCAACGTTGTGGTCATTTGACCAAACTGCGATCTTGGTGCGTTGTCCCGGTTCGCGCGAACAAGCCTTGATTTCTACGACGCCATCGGCAATTTCTGGCACTTCAAGCTCGAACAAGCGCTTGATGAGACCAGGGTGCGTACGGCTGACAACAATCTGTGGGCCCTTCGGAGTCTTGCGAACTTCGACGATGTATGCCTTGAGGCGCGCATTTGGCTCGCGCACTTCGCCTTGCACCTGCTCGGCTTGTGGAAGAAGTGCTTCCACACGACCAAGGTCGAGCAATGTGTACTTGGTATCGGTTTTTTGCACGATGCCAGACACAATGTCGCCTTCGCGGTTTGCGTACTCCTCAAACTTGCGATCGCGCTCTACTTCACGGATGCGCTGGCTCATCACTTGGCGGAACGTTTGCGCAGCAATGCGACCGAGTTCGTCTTTCTTCGGCGTGTCGTCGCGCTCGTTGATCCAGTTGCCGTCATCATCCACGTCGTAGGCGGTGAATGTGATGTCCATGTTTTCTGGGTTGATGCCGACAATTACTTCTTCGGCTGCACCCTGACGCTTTTTGTACGCGGTCGCGAGTGCTTCAACGAGCACCTGCAAAAGAGAATCCACGGAAATGCCGCGATCCCCTGCCAACATGCGGATTGCTTCTGTCATATCGAGATTGCTCATGATTCATTAACCTCCGATTGCGTCTTGGTCTTCACCTTTGTTGCACCCGACTTTGGAGTTGGGCCCCATTCGAACACTGTGCGAGCGCGATCGATCATGTCGTAACCAATCGTCATCTCGGTTATTTCGGTTGTTGATTTATCATTCAGTCGAACAACAATGTTGTTTTCGTCTGCTGACAACAACACACCTTGCGCACGACGCACACCGTTGACGGCTGCGGTCAAGCGAATAGCAACAACTTTTCCGACTTCGCGAATGAAATGTTTTGGCACACGAAGCGAGCGCTCAAGGCCAGGGCTCGTTACTTCAAGTGTGTAATGGCCAGGCACTGGATCGCTGTGGTCAAACTCGCGGGAGATCAGTCGAGTGATCAATGCGATCGACTCCATGTTGACGCCAGCTGGACCGCCGGTTGGGGTGTCGACAACAACGCGCAAGATTCCGCCCTGGTATTCGACGTCGTACAACTCGAGACCAAGGTCGGTCACGATCGGAAGAATGAGAGCAGAGACACGATCAACGACAGGGTTAAACTTGGTGCTTCCACGTGCTACTGACATGTTTTTCTCTCCCTTCCCGACTATGTATCAAGTGCTTTTGGCTTGTTTTGGGGGTTTAAAACCCTAAAAACAAGGCCCTGTAATGAACAAAAGGCGTGGGTCGAGACCCACGCCTTTTAGCTCGACGAACTTTAAAGGACTCAACCATTATATCCCCGCGAACTAAGGTTCGTCACGGCTCGCTCAACAGGTCAAAGGCATTTAGACCAATAGATACCGAGTAAATTCAGTTATCAGTAAGCCAAAAAACCTCACCCTGAACGAAACGAAGCAACCGCGCGTGATCAACAAAATGTCCACCCTGTTTGTACGCACATTGCGCGACAACCCCGTTGATGCAGAGGTTCCAAGCCACCGACTTCTTGTGCGGGCTGGATACATTCGCCGCGCAGCACCTGGCGGTTACACATGGCTTCCACTCGGCTGGCGTGTGTACCAACATGTCGCCGAGATCATTCGCCAAGAGATGGACAACATTGGTGCACAGGAAGTCAATTTTCCTGCCATGTTGCCACGCGAGCCATATGAAGCGACCGGCAGATGGACAGACTACGGCGACAATTTGTTTCGTTTGCAAGACCGACGCAAAGTGGACTTCTTGCTTGGTCCAACACATGAAGAAATGTTTACGCTGCTCGTAAAAGACCTGTACTCGAGTTACAAAGACCTACCACTCTCGCTATATCAGATTCAGACCAAGTTTCGCGATGAAGCGCGCCCACGTGGCGGTCTGTTGCGCGGACGCGAGTTTTCAATGAAGGACTCGTACAGTTTCGATATCGACGATGAAGGCTTGCAACAGAGCTACGACGCTCACCGCAATGCCTACGTGCGCATTTTTGAACGACTCGGATTGCCATTTGCAATCGTGTCCGCAATGTCGGGCGCGATGGGCGGATCCAAGTCCGAAGAGTTTTTGTTTCCTTGCGAGATCGGCGAAGACACTTTCGTGCAGTGCACCAAATGTAATTACTCCGCCAACACCGAAGCGGTGCGAGTCGGTGCACCAACTGCGATTGATTCGAAGTCAACGCCAGCAGCACAAGTTTTTGACACTCCGTCAACACCGACAATTCAGACACTTGTTGATTTATTCAATTCGCGCGCTGATTTGCAACGAGCAGATCGACAGTGGACTGCAGCAGACACACTTAAAAACGTTGTTGTCAATTTGCGCCACCCCGACGGACACATTGAAGCACTCGCCATCGGCGTGCCAGGTGACCGTGAAGTGGACATGAAACGTCTTGAAGCACAAGTATCACCAGCCGAAGTGGTGCCGTTTGATGACACACACTTTGCAGCAAATCCAAAACTCGTCAAGGGCTACATCGGACCAAACGCCTTGGGCCTTGCACATTCAACAGGCGTGCGCTATTTGCTCGACCCACGTATTGCCGATGGCAGCGAGTGGATTACTGGAGCAAATGCCGCAGGCAAACACGTTGCACATCTTGTACATGGCCGAGACTTCACAGCAGACGGAGTAATCGACGTTGCCGAAGTGCGCGACGACGACACATGTCCATCGTGTGCTTCTGCACTGATCATCAAACGAGGCATCGAAATCGGTCATGTGTTTCAACTCGGTCGAAAATATGCAGAAGTATTGGGCTTGAGCGTGCTCGATAAAAATGGCAAAGCCCAAACCGTAACGATGGGTTCGTACGGCATTGGAGTTTCGCGCGCAGTCGCTGCGATCGCTGAAGCAACATGTGACGACATTGGTCTGCGTTGGCCTCACGCTATTGCCCCATTCAATGTGCACATTGTGATGGCTGGCAAGGAAGACGCTCTCATAACCGACACCGCGAATAATCTCGCACAGACTCTTGACAGCCAAGGAATACGTGTGTTGCTTGATGATCGTGTTGGCGTGTCGCCTGGCGTCAAGTTTAAAGATGCTGAATTGATTGGCAATCCAATCATCGTTGTTGTGGGCAGAGGCGCAGCCAATGGCGTTGTCGAAGTACGCGACCGTTTGACAGGCTTGGCGAGTGAAGTAGCAATTGCTGATGCTGCGGCACATGTAAAAAGTGCCTGCGCGACGAGCTAGCGATGCACTTACTGCGAGGCGTTGTCCAGCACTACGACTGGGGCGATCAACAGTTCATTCCAGAATTTCTCTCGACAGAAGCCGATGCGCGTCCATGGGCCGAATTATGGTTTGGCACACACCGAGGTGGACCATCGCTCGTAAAAAATGCAACCGGAAGTCAGCCACTTGAGCAACTGACTGGCGATCTTTCTTTCCTCGTCAAGATTATTTCTGCCAATAAACCTCTTTCGCTGCAGACCCACCCCACCGACGAACAGGCAGCGAGTGGGTTTCAACAAGAAAACGAAATCGGTATTTCGCTCGACGCACCGCAACGAATTTACCGAGATGCATCAGCAAAACCAGAACTACTCATTGCGTTGACTTCATTTGATGCTATTTGTGGATTTCGATCGATAGAAGAATCGCTTGAGTTGTGCAAACGATTTGGCTGGACGCAACTCGCCGAGCATCTCGAGAGTGACGGGCTCGCTGAATGTGTGCGCTGGGCATTGACCACTGGACCTCACCAACTTCCCGCACAAATGCCTGCATGGGCAGGACGATTGGCAAGCATGTATCCAGGAAACGGTGGCTTACTCGTTGCATTGTTAATGCACCACGTACGGCTTTCTCCTGGCCAGGCGCTTTTTCTTGGCGCAGGCAATGCACATGCATATCTCAGCGGTTCTGGTGTTGAAGTGATGTCGTCCTCAGACAACGTGGTGCGAGCAGCCTTCACCAAAAAGTACGTCAGCGTCGACGAATTCTTAGCCGTCGCACGTTTTGAATCCATTCCCTCACCAGTTGTCAATGCAACCGAAGTGAACCCAGGACGGTTCACCTACCCTGTCTCCACATCGCGTTTTGGGGTTGAGCGCATCGAGGTTGCTGGAGAAACGACGGTCAAGGCAACGCACCACGCGGAAATATTGATGTGCACCGAAGGCGATGCCACCACAATCAGGCGAGGTCAGGCATGTGTGTTGCGCAACAACGAATCGGTGCAACTCTCCGGCACTGCAACTGTGTTTCGCACATGGGGAACGCATTGAACCTGCGGGTATGCAGAACTCTTACCCTTGTCGTTGCCACGCTGATTTCTTGCATCTTTGTTGGTAATGCACGTGCTGCTGAACCCACACACACGCTGCTCATACTTGGCGACAGCATTACTTGGGGCGCCAATTACAAAGGGTTTGGCAACGTAACGCCACAACTGCAGGCACTGAATACTTTTGACAAAGTAATTGTGGATGGGGCGTTCTCTCGCAATATCAGTGGACCTGCCAACACGTTGCGCAACGGGGTGAAGACATACGCCAAGTATCTCAAAGAAAAAGTACAACCATCGGCTGTCATCGTGGCACTTGGGAGCAATGACTTACAAGGTTCAATCAAAGTGCGCTACTACGAAGATCGAATTCGCGAACTACTCACGTTGATCGGCGACATTCCGGTGATGTGGGTCAATGTATTGCGTATAGACAGCCTGTACTACGTTCGTGCATCCGCCGTGTTTAACAGAGTGCTCAATCGTGTTGCACTTGACTACCTCAACGTTTCGGTCGTCGACTGGCACTCCATGATCTCTGCCAACCCCAAGTGGTTTGCCTTTGACAAACTGCACTTGCAACCGGTTGGATACCGAGCGCGCGCAACTCTCTATATAGAGACTGCACAAAATTTATGGAATGTGGTTGTGCCCACAACAACTACGACATCGACGACAACAACTGTTACTGGCTAGTTGCCAGACACTTTTTTGCGTATTTCAACAATTTTCTCGTCGGCATGATTGACATCATCGCCGTGCTCTTTGAGCAACATATTGCGGTCTTTCGTTGCTTCGCGCTCGGCGAGCGCGGTGTCAACGCGAGCAATTGCAGCCTCCACTCCGTGTTCGTGAATATATGTGGCCCAGTCAATGAGCGCTTCCACCATTTCCGACTCTGGCACTACCGCCACATTGCGGCCCTTGACGAACAAGTGGCCTCGTTTGTTGCCTGCCGCAATACCCAGGTCGGCTTCACGTGCTTCGCCTGGGCCATTAACAACACAGCCCATGACCGCAATTTGCAATGGAATCTTTTTGTCTGCAAATGCAGCTTGTGCGCGATTGGCGACATCTATTACATCAATCTCTGCTCGCCCACAACTTGGGCACGCAATCAAGTCAACATTTTTGCGCTCACGTAAACCGAGCGACTCAAGTAATTGTCTGCCTGCTCGCGCTTCTTCCACTGGGTCGGCAGTCAGGCTGTAACGGATCGTGTCGCCGATGCCTTCCATGAGCAATGTCGAGATTCCTGCCGTTGCCTTAATCAGTCCACCTGGCAGTGGCCCGGCTTCGGTGACTCCAAGGTGCAATGGATGATTGGTTACTTCGCTCAACTGGCGATATGCCTCGATCATGAGCGGAACGTTGGAAGCCTTGACAGAGATTTTGATCAAATCAAAATCAACTTCTTCGAAATATGCGATCTCTTGCAAAGCGGATTCCACCATCGCTTCAGCAGTCAGGCCGCCATATTTTTCGTACAACGCTGGGTCAAGAGATCCACCGTTGACACCAATCCGAATTGGCACCTTGCGATCGCGGGCCTCGGATGCAACCGCTTTGATGTGTTCAGGTTTACGAATGTTTCCAGGATTGAGACGCAAGCCGTGCACACCTGCCTCCATTGCTGCTAACGCCATCTTGTATTGATGATGGATGTCGGCGATGATCGGCACTGGCGAACGTGGAACTATTTGGGCAAGACCCTCAGCGGCTTCAGCTTCGTTGCACGTGCAGCGCACGATGTCGCAGCCGGCCGCAGCAAGGGCATAAATTTGTTGCAACGTACCTTCAACATCGGCCGTCTTGGTGATGGTCATTGACTGAATGCTGATTGGCGCATTGCCACCAACGGCAACTTTGCCTACCGAGATCTGGCGCGTTTCGCGCCTCGCATATACGGTCATGAATACCAGTTTGTCATCACGGCACGGTTTTGCAACGTTTTATCCGCTGCGATATTCAGCCAATTGGCTGAGTGAGATCGAGATATAAGCCAACGACCAGAAGCATGGCGAGTAATCCCACAACCATCGTGGCAACTGGCACCATCTTGCCAACATCGGCGCGATACGCCTTGTTGCGTCGCGAACGAAATCGTTCATACGTGGCAATCGCAGCATGACCTCCGTCAAAGGGCAGCAACGGAAACATGTTGAACACGCCAACAAACACATTGATACTTGCGAGCAGCAACAGCACACCCTTCAACCCATCTTGCCGACCGATCTCGCCACCAAGTTGGCTCGCGCCGACAACGGTGCCGGGACGAGTTGCAGGGTCGGCTTTTTCGTCGACAACGCTGTTGAAAATATTGATTGGATTGAGCACCACAAACACACCCACCACCGACCTACCTGCTGTTACAACCAAGTCTTGTGTTGCATAGCCAACAGCCTTAATCGGATTGACGCGAACGTAATCAAGCGACCAACTTGCTACACCAAAATATGCAAGCGAGCTATCGACCGGATTGTTTCCAAGCGTGACGTTGAACGAGACTAGTTCGCCTCCACGATCGACAAGTACCGAGATGCTCTGACCCGGTTGCTTCGACACAATTTGCTCAACAAATTGGTCGCGATTCGTAATGACAATGCCATCCATCTCTCGAACGACGTCTCCCATCACAACACCCGACTGTTGTGCTGGAGAATTAGCAGCAGGAGGAGAAGTCACAAGTACGTCGCCGGTTTCGCTGTAGCGACCAGAAGTCGCATAGACCCCAAAAAACAGGACGAGCGCAATAACGCCGTGCATCAATGAGCCAGCAGTGATGACTAGTAGACGTTTTGGATACGACTGTGCTCGATAGGCGCGTGGTTCATCGGCTGGATCGCATTCATCCAGATTGTTCATACCGACTATGCGAACAAATGCTCCAAGCGGCAATGCCCTGATGCCATACTCCACCTCTCCTCGCTGCATGCTCCACAGCCGTGGGCCAAAGCCCATAAAAAATTGCGTCACCTTCATGCCCGTGCGACGAGCAGTAACAAAATGTCCCATCTCATGCAAAAAGACAGAGATGAGCAAGCCCACCACAAAAACAAATGTCCAAGGGCTGCTTACCCCCAGCCAAACGAGCAATCCGATCAGTGAAATACCCGCAATCAAACTTGTGCGTTTATCGTTGATGCGCTTGGGCTGATCAATTGTGTCACCACCTGCCACGATCTCGTCGCGAAACTTGTTATAGAACGAACTCATTTTGTTAACTCCAGTGCTGCAAACCTGCGGGCTGATGCATCTGCATTCAAAATATCCTCAACTGTTGTGGGTGAAACTCCATCATGGTGTTGCATCGTTTGCTCAATTACGCCAGCAATTTTTGACCACGATATGTGCCCATCCAAAAAGGCTTCCACTGCAATTTCGTTGGCCGCACTTAACCATGCGGGTGCGGTTCCACCAATTCGACCAGCCTGATAAGCAATATCCAAACATCGAAATGTGGATTTATCTGGTGTCTCAAAGTCGAGACGACTCAGTTGTGTCCAATCAATCGCGCCAAACGCAATGTCGGAGCGCGCAGGAAACCCAAGCGCATAAGCAATCGGCAGTCGCATGTCGGGCAAAGACAACTGCGCGATGACCGCACCATCTGCGAACTCGACCATCGAGTGCACAACTGACTGCGGATGCACAACAACATCAATGTTGTCAAACCCAACCCCAAACAATTCATGAGCCTCTATAACTTCAAGTCCTTTGTTCATCAATGTTGAAGAATCGACAGTGATCTTTGGACCCATTGACCATGTTGGGTGCTTGAGTGCATCAGCGATTGTCACCTCTTGCAGCGACTCTGCCGTGCGACCCCGAAATGGCCCACCACTTGCAGTCAGCAACAAGCGCTGCACTTCGCGTTGTGCGTCAGTTGATGATCGCAAGCATTGATGAATTGCACAGTGTTCGCTGTCGACAGGCACAATCACTGCACCCTTAATGCTTCGCAGTGGTTGCACAATAGGACCAGCCGCGATCAGACTCTCTTTATTTGCCAGCGCAAGACGCTTGCCGTGTTGCAGTGTTGACATCGTTACTGACAAGCCCGCGAAACCAACTACGCCGTTGACAACAACATCGGCGTCGCGCGCAAGCTCAGCAAGGTCAGCAACAACTTCAACATCGGGCAACGCCTTGGCAACTTTCTTTCGGGCCTCATCATTGCTCACAGCAACAATCTTCGGGTTACACGACTTGGCTTGCGCGATTACTGCATCTGCAGAACCTCCAACTCCAAGGCCGACTACTTCGTACTCACCACCACTACGGGAAATGACATCTAGGGTTTGCGTACCAATCGAGCCAGTTGATCCAGCAATTGCAACACGCACGACCGACATCTGTTCAGTCTGTCAGCGAAATGGGTAAATCAGCCCCAGGGTTGGATGACAAGAGTGAGGTAATAGGCGGCCGGCAAGACAAACAACAGGCTGTCGAAACGGTCAAGAACTCCCCCATGCCCACGCAAAACAGTGCCAAAATCTTTGATGTTGAGGTTGCGCTTAAACATCGACTCGGCAAGGTCGCCAAGTGGCGCCATGACCGAAATCACTAAGGCGAGCAAGAACCAATCTCCAAAACTGTTCCACGTAGTGCTCTGCATTCCGACAAGCACAACCGCAAAAAATGTGCCGACGGTTCCGCCAATCAAACCCTCAATGGATTTCGCTGGACTAATCCAATCACGCAAGGGCGTTCGTCCCATCGCCGTGCCTGCGAAGTAGGCAGCCATGTCATTGGCAATCACTCCAATAACGACGATGAACAAGGTGTCGGTACCTACGTTTACAAAGGCTGCACCGTTTGCAGACGAGAAACGCAGAATCAACGCCGCATACGAGCTCATCAGGCCGATCCACAATATTGCAAGCATCATGATTGCGGTGTTTGGCACTGGACCAGACTCAATGCCATCGCTGCCGACGAATACAACAACTGTGGCGATAAAACCAAACACGATCACGAGAGGAAGTGCTGCATCACCGATCCAATATGCGCAGAGCGGTGCAGCAACGCAGCCAACAACACCAATGACTGTTGATGGTCGGTAGCCGCTCACGTTGGCTTGAGTAAAAAACTCGAATGCAGCAACACCGATGAGCACGGCGATCAGCAACATCACTGCTGCTGGTCTCCACATCAATGATGCAATGAATACGGCAGCAAGTAATGCGCCCACTGCTGTTGCTGTTGGCAAGTCTCTGCCAGCGCTCGGGCCAGATGACGAACGCTGTGCACGAGTCACCTGTGCGCCACGAGCAGAGGGCCTAGACGAACTGCTGCGCGAAGCAGGACGTGATACTGGTCGCGATTGTGCACCCGATGCATCTCGCGCAACAGGGCGACGGCGCTCGTCTGTTGGATCGGTGCCGATAACAATGCGACCTTCGCGGCGAGGAGAGCTCACCGGTGGCGGTGTAGTTGTTTCAAATGATGGACGACGAGCACCAGCCGATGCACTTGGGTCTGGTTCGTTGTATGCAGACCACACGTCGGAGTTGTCAGAATTATCACGATCACGACCGCTGTCATTTGCGCCTATAACTATTCGCCGAGTTGGTTGATCGTCAGTTTTTCCAAAACGCGGAACCTCGCCAGTAGGCATCTCGGTCCAATGCGGAAGTTGTTCTGTGTCATTCGTACCAAAAGCAAGTGCAGGACCACTGTCGTCTGTCTCGGCAAACTTGACTACGCCAAACTCATCACCGAAGTCGATAGTGGGATCAACAGTTCTGTCGACACCATTCGTATCATCGTCCGAAAAATTGCCCCTATTGTCATTGCTCATGAGATGTCTCCCTACACTTCGAGTAGTTCTGTTTCCTTGCGGCTAAATGCTTTGTCAATTGCGTCAACGTTGTCGTGCGTGAGTTTTTCTAACTCTTTTTCTGCACGTTCTAAATCATCTTTTGAAATATCTCCAGCTTTTTCGGCAGTCTCCAAAGCCTTGCGGGCATCACGACGCACATTGCGTAGCGCAATGCGTCCGTCTTCTGCCATGTTCTTGACAACTTTTACGTATTCTTTGCGACGCTCTTCGGTGAGCATTGGAAAACTCAACCGCACAACAACACCGTCATTGCCCGGAGTGACACCAAGATCACTTGACTGAATTGCCTTTTCGATCGCTGCGATTGAGCCGCGATCATGAGGCTTGATCACCAGAGTTCGAGCATCCGGAACCTGAAACGAAGCGAGTTGCACCATGGGAACCGTCGCGCCGTAGTACTCAACTGCAATCTTCTCGACCAAGTTGGATGTGGCACGACCCGTGCGGACTCCCAAAAACTGCGACTGGACATGCTCCAAAGCCTTGGCCATACCGTCCATGGCCTCAAGCAACGTTTCTTCAATCACCCGACCAGCGTACCTATTTCCTCACCTCTGAGTATGGACTTGACGTTTCCACGCTCCAACAGGTTGAAAACCACGATCGGCAAATTGTTGTCACGACAGAAGGTAATCGCTGTCGAGTCCATCACTTTGAGACCCTTGTTGATCACGTCCAGATACGAGATGTGCGAATACTTTGTGGCTGTGGGATCGAGCTTTGGGTCAGCGGTGTAAACACCATCAACGCCAGAGTGCGTTCCTTTGAGGATCGCTTGCGCAGAAATCTCGGCAGCACGCAACGCTGCAGCGGTATCGGTAGTAAAAAATGGGTTGCCTGTTCCACCGGCCAAGATCACAACACGTCCTTTTTCAAGGTGACGCTCTGCACGACGACGGATATATGGCTCGGCTACTTTTGGCATTTCGACTGCAGACATCACTCGCGATGACTGGCCGACTCTTTCGAGCGCGTCTTGAAACGCAAGTGCGTTCATGACTGTTGCGATCATTCCCATGTAGTCGGCTTGCGCCTGGTCCATGCCTTGACCTGCACCTTTAACACCGCGCCAGAAGTTGCCGCCACCAACAACTACCGCAATGTCGACACCAAATTCTTGGCGTGCTTCATGCAACTCGGTTGCAACTTGATGCAGAACATCGTTGTCTAAACCAAAGCCTGTTGATTCTGCCAATGCCTCACCAGACAACTTGAGAACGATGCGATTCCATCGCGGAGTTGAAGTTGGTTTGGATGCCATATCTAGGTACTAGTTTTAGCCGATTTCCACCTGTGAGTAACGAACGATCGTCGATTTACCAATGATCTGCGCTACGGACTGCTTATCGTCCTTGGCATATGGCTGTTCGAGCAATGCGATGTCCTTGAAAAAGCCCTGTACTCGGCCATCAACGATCTTGCCAATGGCGGCTTCTGGCTTACCCTCGTTGCGAGTAACGACTTCAAGCGTTGCGCGCTCTGCATCGATCACTTCTTGAGGAACGTCATTCTTGGCCATGTACTTCGGACGGGCGAAGGCAATATGCACCGCGATGTCGTGGGCCAACTCTTGGGTGGCTCCACTCATCTCGACGAGCACGCCATTCACACAGCGGCCACCTTGCATGTGCATGTAGGAATCCAAAAGGTTTCCGGCTGCTGCTTCAAAACGCACAACGTCACCAATCTCAATTCTTTCCTTGAGCAGGATCTTGAGGTCATCGAATTGTGCTGAACGCTCGTTAACGGCATCGACACCCTTGTCTACAACCAAGTTGACCAGAACATCGGCTTCTGCAATGAAGTGCTCGCTGCTTGCTACGAAGTCAGTTTCACACTTGAGTTTGACAATTGCACCAATATTGCCTTTGATCAACAGTGCAACAAGACCTTGCGCATTTTCGCGGTCGTCACGCTTTGCACTTGCAGCAAGACCCTTTTCACGCAACCACAACTTGGAAGCTTCCATGTCGCCATTGTTGGTTTCAAGAGCCTTCTTGCAGTCCATCATTCCAGCGCCGCTTGCTTGACGCAAGGCTTGCACATCTTTTGCAGTAAACGACATCGAGATCAGCCCTCCGACTTCGTCTCGCCAGCAGATGCAACTCGTGCATCACGCTCGGCTTGAGCTGCTGTTGCTGCTGCACGTGCTGCTTCTTGAGATGCATCAAATGCTGCTTGCTCTTCTGCTGTGCGTGTAACCGGAGCTGCTGCAGCTGCTGCAGCACTTGCACGGCCAGAAGTCTTTTCAGCGATGAACTGACCTTCAATAACAGCCTCACAAATCATGCGTGACATCAATTCGTTGGCACGAATTGCGTCGTCGTTACCTGGAATTGGAAACTGCACGAGGTCTGGGTTGACGTTGGTGTCAACAATGGCGATGACTGGAATACCAAGTTTGTTGGCTTCGGTAACCGCGATGTGCTCTTTGACTGTGTCGATGATGAACACTGCAGTTGGCAACTTGCTCATCGAGCGAATACCCGACAAGTTCTTTTGCAACTTCTCAAGTTCACGGCTGATCAACAAGGCTTCCTTCTTCGGCATCAACTCAAACTCACCCGAAGTTCCCATGCGCTCGTACTCTTGCATTTTGTTGACGCGCTTTGAAATGGTGTCGAAATTGGTGAGCATGCCGCCCAACCAACGCTCGTTGATGTGCGACATGCCGCACTTCTCCGAGAAAAACTTGATTGGATCTTGTGCTTGCTTCTTAGTGCCGATAAACAAAATCGTTCCGCCGTTAGCAACCATGTCACGAACATATTTGTATGCAGTATCTACGCGATCGAGCGTCTGCTCAAGATCGATGATGTAGATGCCGTTGCGCTCTCCGAAAATGAACCGCTTCATCCGTGGGTTCCAACGATGGGTTTGGTGTCCGAAGTGGACTCCTGCCTCAAGCATTTGACGCATGCTGATAATGGCCATGATTCTCTCCTCCCCTGTGGTT
>JBIKZO010000097.1:0-5638 GCA_044354675.1 Ilumatobacteraceae bacterium
CCAAAGGCATCTGCCGTTTGCACTGCAAGGCTCGAGGGCGCACCAACCGCAGCAATTAATGCAATGCGCGCCATTGCCGCCTTCTGAATAATCTCAAACGACAATCGCCCGCTACAAAACAATCCATATTGAGTGAGTGGTACGGACTTATCAAGCACGCTATGACCGATCACTTTGTCGACTGCGTTATGCCGACCAATGTCTTCTCGTACTACTTTCATTTTTCCCTTGGAGTCAAACAATGCAGCGGCATGCAATCCACCAGTGCGATCAAACGTCGGCTGCACCTTGCGCACAGCATCGGGCAACCCGATCAGAACTGAAGTCGTCAATCTGGGACCGGATTCGCGATCTACAGGAGTTGTACACGTCAGCAATTGATCAAGCGACTCAGTGCCACAGATGCCACAACTCGATGACGTCACCATTGCTCGTCGAGCGAGCGCCATATCGAATGCGCGTGTGAGGCCAACAGTAACGATGTTGTACTTTTGCTCTTCTTCGCCGTTGAGCTCGCAATACTTCACACTTGCAACATCACTCGGCGAAACAATCATGCCTTCCGTAAACAAAAAGCCAACCGCCAACTCAAAATCATGACCAGGCGTGCGCATCGTGACCGAAACCGACTCAGGTTCCTGACCGGGTGCGCCAGTCCTGATCTCCATCGGCTCTTCAGTGACTACAAAGTCTGGCTTGGAGCCCGAACGGCCCTCAGCGTTTACCGTTACCACCTTGACATCGGTGGCTCGGCTTCGAGCCGTGCCTGATGGAGAAACCGATTTCATACCTACAGACTAGTTGTCGTCAAGAAAAGCGCGCAGGTTGGCGCTGTTGTGCGGGTGGCGCAACCTAGCCAATGTCTTTTGCTCTATTTGACGCACTCGCTCGCGCGTCACATTCATCTTTTTCGCCACGTCTTCAAGCGTGTGCGGCTGACCTTCATACTTTCCAATCCCAAATCGCATCGACACAATATCTTGGTCACGCTCTGGCAAATCGCTCAAAGTTCGCTCTACTGCCTCGCCCAGTTGTCGGCGCTCAGTTGATTCACTCGGATCATTAGTTGCATCACCACTAGCAATGGTGTCGCCAACCGTCAGGTCATCAGAGTCGGTGCCCACGGGGGCGTCCAGACTGGTTGTTGACAATGCGAGCTGCATTACGTCCAAAAGTTTTTCGACAGTCATCTGTGTGCGCACCGCAACTTCGTCTGGCGTTGGGTCACGCTCGAGCTCTGAAGCAAGTTCGCGCTCGGCACGATGCACACGATTGACAATCTCCATCATGTGTCCAGGAATGCGAATGTTGCGCCCCTGATCCGCCATCGCTCTCGTCATTGACTGACGAATCCACCAGGTTGCGTACGTTGAAAACTTGAAACCTTTTTCGTAGTCGTACTTGTCGGCGGCATGCATCAAACCGATGTTGCCTTCTTGAATCAAGTCGGCTAATTGCAATTCTTTGCGGTCATATCGACGTGCGATCGAGACCACGAGCCGCAAGTTGGCTCGCACCATATGATCCTTAGCCTTGATCCCCTCGGTCACCACACGCTGCAATGCTCGCCTGTCACGCACACCGAGCGTGCCTATGCCGCGCTTGAGTTGTGCATCGGCATCCAGTCCATCCTTGATGGCTCTGCCAAGACGCTTTTCGTCATCTGCATTGAGTAGATCGACCTGACCAATCTCGTTCAGATACATCCGCACTGCATCTGGGCCAGTATCACTGCCAATCACATGCCTCATGCGTGCTCGCCCACTCGTTTGCCCAACCAATCCAAAAGTTCCATCGCCACAGCGTCTGCCATTGTTGGATTGTCAATTTCTTCCAGCAAAATTCGAGCATCACGGTCAGCACGAATCTCGTCCGGATCAGTGATGCGATTGCGAATTGACAACTCTCTACGAACAGCAGCAGAGATCAGATTCTTTGCTTCGGTAAATGGGTCCGAATCAATATCGGCAACTGCAGCGCGCTCAATCACTTCACGAGCATCTGGATCGGCGGCTTCAAGTGCTCCCGCAATATTGCCGGTCACTGATGCAACCGCCAAATACGCCCTGCGATAGAGGTCATCCGAGAACAAACCCTCGCTCATCCATGTCGCAATACCATTCCAATCCTGAACCATAATCGCCAGAGCCACAAACTCGGCATTTTCTCGGCGGGATGAGTCAACGAGAGGACTGGTGCGCACTTCGGGTTTACGACTACCGCGCTCAGCGAGTTGCATCAGGTCGGCAGCGGGAATACCAACATGGCTGGCCACTTCTCCTGCATAAATCTTGCGCACATTTTTATCTGGGTGCTCGTTGATGACAGCCATTGCTTGCTGCGCCGTGCGCGAGCGTGCCTCGGGCGATGCAATCGACCCAGCATCGAGTGTGCGCTGTAGTCGGAAACCCAAAAATGGCTTGGCATCTTTAATCGCCGCAGCAAGTGCTTCGGGGTTTGTCATAGCAAGTTCACCTGGGTCTTTGCCATCTGGAAACTTGGCAACAAATACCTGCAGTTTGTAGCGACTCTCCCACTCATAAAAACGTTCCGCTGCACCCTGACCGGCCGCATCGGCATCAAAAGCCAAAATAACTTTGTTGGCAAACCGTTTCAAGAGTCGCACGTGCTCCTCGGTAAGCGCAGTTCCACAAGTAGCAACAGCGCGCGTAATGCCCGAGCGATGAAAGCCAATGACATCGGTGTAACCCTCACAAACAATTACTTCGTCGGCAGCAACAATGTCTTGCTTGGCCCAATTGAGGCCGTACAAGGTTTTTGATTTTGCATAGATAGTTGTTTCTGATGAGTTCTTATATTTTGCAGGGTCGGTGCTACCTGGCAAAATGCGCCCACCAAAAGCAACTGCATCACCCGCATCAGTGAATATCGGAAAAAGCACGCGAGCACGGAATGAATCTTGTGCGTTGCCTCGCTTGTTGATAAATGCAAGACCAACTTCTTTCAGTAGATCAATTGACACACCAATCTCTTTACTCATTGCATCCCAGTCATCAGGCGCCCAACCCATTTTGAATTGACGCGCCACTTCGCCCGAGAGACCACGATCGCGCAAGTAATCCCGCGCTACACGCGCATCGGGGCTGGTCAGGAGCCTCTCGTGATACCAATTAACCGCTTTGTCCATCACTTCGATCAGTTGTTTGCGATGTTGGCGATCTTTACTTTGACCACCCGTTGTATACGTCAGGGTTATTCCCGCCTTGTTGGCGAGATGTTCAATCGAGCCAACGAAGTCAAGATGCTCGATGTCTTGCACAAACTTAAAAACGTCGCCCGCAGCACCGCAACCAAAGCAGCGATAGCGCTTGGTTTCTTCGCGCACATTGAATGACCCAGATTTTTCGGCATGAAATGGGCACAGACCCACCCAGTTGCGACCCACTCTGCGCAAAGGCAAATAGCCCTGCACTACGTCTACAAGCGAAACGGTTTCGCGCAGCCGCTCTATGTCGTCATCACTAATGGCCACGCCATGCAGACTAGTGCTTGCGGTCGTGGACCACTGAAGCGACGATGGCGACGGTCATGACCGTCAAAATAAACAGCAGGGACAGCCAAGTTGGCACGTGGTACCAATGCGCAATAGTCATTTTGATACCCACATAAATAAGCAGCACCGAGATGGCTGGTTTGAGGTAGACAAAGCGGTCCTTGATATCGGCAAACAAAAAGTAGAGCGCGCGCAGACCCATGATGGCAAAAGCATTCGCCGCAAACACAATGAACTGCTCATTGCTCACTGCGAGCACGGCAGGTACAGAGTCAACAGCAAATATCACGTCGGAGATTTCAATTACGACCAACACTGCGAGCAACGGAGTTGCAAGACGTTTTCCGTTCTTCCTGGTGAAGAGCTTCTGCCCGTCCAACTCGTCAGTAGTCGGAACAAAGCGGTGGAAAAGTCGCATCGTAAGTGTGTCTGACGGATTTTTCTCATCCTCGTCACCATGTCGAAACACGCCGACACCGGTGTAGATAAGAAAGAGTCCAAAGGCAATCAAGACATAATCAAAGCGCTCAATGATTGCAACGCCAAGGAAGATGAACACAAAACGCATCACTAGCGCACCAAAAATTCCCCAGAACAAGACGCGGTGCTGATACTCGCGTGGCACTTTGAAGTGAGTAAAAATCATTGCCCAGACAAACACATTGTCAACACTCAAGCTCTTCTCAATGAGGTAGCCACTGATGTACTCAACAGCAGCCGCCCTTTCAAACATGGCCCAAATGACAAACGTAAACCCAACGCCGATGCTCACCCACACAATCGATTCGATCGCTGCTTCTTTAAGGTGAGCAACATGTGGACGACGGTGGACAATCAGAATGTCAACGAGCAATAGTGTTCCAATTACACCAAGCAACATGTACCATCCCCACCATGGGACAGTGATGTCTACAAAATTTTCACTACGTGAACCTGCGCTAAATAGAGTGCTCAGCATTTTCTTCCTTTGACCTCTCGGGTTTTATGCCGAAACTATTTAGTTTCGGCTTTACTTCCCCCGATGATCGCTTGCGCTGACGCAAGTCGGGCTATAGGTATACGATACGGCGAACACGACACGTAGTCAAGTCCCGCGCGATAAAACAATCCGATTGATTCTGGATCGCCACCGTGTTCCCCGCACACACCAAGTTTGATTCCGCGTTTTGCCTTGCGACCACGTGCGGCGGCAATTTTCACAAGTTCACCAACACCAACCTGGTCAATAGTTTCAAATGGGTTTCGCTTCAGTAAGCCGGCCTCTAAATATGCAGGCATCATGCGACTTTCCACATCGTCGCGACTAAAACCAAACGTCATCTGTGTGAGGTCGTTTGTACCAAAGCTAAAGAAGTCGCTGATCTCGGCCAACTCACCTGCAACGAGCGCAGCACGTGGTGTTTCAATCATCGTGCCGATGGTCACTTTGGGACGCTTCGATTTTTTGACTGAGTTTTTGACTGAGTTTTTGACTGAATTTTTTACGCCAGACTTTGCAGCCGGCTTCAGTTGCTTCGAGTGATCCAAAATTTCTTGTTCGACCCAACTGCGTGCCAGTGCCAACTCTTCTTTAGTCACGGTGAGCGGAATCATCACTTCAACAATCGGCGAAAAGCCCTCACTGGCCACCATGTCGGCAGCCGCGAGCAAAGCCCGAACCTGCATGGCATACAAACCGGGCTTAACAACTCCGAGGCGAACACCACGAGTTCCGAGCATTGGGTTGACTTCGGCCCACGAATGTGCTGCTTCCATCAGTTTTGATTCTTCAGCAGTGAGACCAACAGTTGCCTTCTTGATCTCAAGCTCATCAACGCGTGGCAAAAACTCGTGCAATGGCGGGTCGAGCAAGCGAACAGTGACAGGTAATCCACTCATCGCGCGCAGCAATGCAGCAAAGTCTTCGGTCTGCACTTTGCGCAATTCATCCAATGCAGCAGTCTCTTCGGCAGGAGTACTTGCCAAAATCATGCGTCGCACGACTGGTAAGCGATCTGGAGCCAAAAACATGTGCTCGGTGCGGCACAATCCAATGCCCTCTGCCCCGTATTCGCGCGCCCTAGACGCATCTTCATCGGTATCGGCATTTGCACGCACCGCAAGCTTGCCTTTGCGTATCTCATC
>JBIKZO010000098.1:0-5637 GCA_044354675.1 Ilumatobacteraceae bacterium
CCCTTGATGTTGGAAAAGTGTACGAATACGTCTTCGCCACCATCACGTGAGATGAAGCCATAACCCTTCTCAGCGTTGAAAAATTTAACGGTACCTCGCATTGGATTTTCTCTTTTCTTTTCTTTTGTTTTGTTTTGTTTTGATTTGTAACGAACTTGCCTAGGTGGCAAATCCGTTACTAAGACTATGAGATTTTCTGACGGATAGCACATATTTGTCTAAGTTGGGCAAATTCGGCAATGGGCCGAGGGGCATTTCTAGAGCACAAACATAAGGAGCCTATTTGCATCAAGTAATCGCCTCTGACTCGCTCGCTACAAGGGTTTGCCCCAACTTGACGATGGTTCGCCATCCACGCGATGGGCATCTGAAGTTGAAGCAAATGTCCGATTCGAGAGGGGTCGGCAAAATATTTTCGTTTGAAGCCCGCCCTGTTCGATGAAATAGTCTGATCGATAGAGGCTGGGGGATTGTGGACGAAGTAGTACTGACTCGATCATTGCAGGAAAGATTTCCTGGCGTTTCGGTGTCGGCATTCTCCACGAGTCCGATTGGAACTGGTCAGATGGCTGACAGCCTGCGTGTGACCATGCAACACACTGGAAATGATTCTGCACCTGCAACATTGATCGCCAAGGTTCCTAAAGCCAATGACGCAAGCCGTGCTGCATCTCGCATGACTCGTTGCTATGAAGTCGAAACAAGTTTCTATTCAGAAATCTGTTCTGTGGTCGATGCGCGTGTGCCCGATTGTTATCACGTTGAGTATTCAGCACATGACGACGAGTTTTTATTGCTTCTCGAAGATTTGGCACCAGCCAAACAGGGTGATCAACTTGGTGGCTGCAGTGTCGATGATGCCATGTTGGCGGTTACTGAGATGGCAAAACTTCATGGTTCGCTTTGGGAGAGCCGGTTGATACAAAACAATGAATGGTTGCATCGCAACGGCACAGATTCGGCAGATCTCACTTCGCAACTGTTGCAAGGCGTGTACCCGGCTTTTTGTCAACGTTTTGAAGGTCGCATCGATAGCGAAGTGGTCAAAGTCGGCCAACAGCTCGTAAATCAATTTCCTACATACATTGCCGCGCAACCCAAACCAAACACGGTGGTGCATCGTGATTTTCGGTTGGACAATTTGCTGTTTGGTGAGTGGGAAGGAAATCGTGGTGTTGCCATTCTGGACTGGCAGACTGCGAGCGAGGGCGTTGCAATCAGCGACCTTTCCTATTTTGTCGGGTCAGCTTTATTGCCAGAAGTGCGTGTTGATCGCGAGCGTGAAGTGGTTGATCACTTCGTGTCTGTTATAAATACCTACGGAGTTGGGATCACAAAAGAGGAAGCCTGGCGACAGTATCGATTATTTTCTTTTGGAGGGTTCGTGATGGCAATTATTGCTTCAATGTTGGTGCAACAGACCGAGCGAGGGGATGAAATGTTTATGGCAATGGCCAATCGACATGGTCAACAAATACTGCAACTAGAAGCCATGAGTTTCTTGTCATGAGTAGATTCACTCCGCTCGATGAACGCTTCGCACACCAGATTCCGGAGCCGTTTCCAAACACAGTGATGTATCACCACGAATGGCGAGAGAGTCTCTTTTTTGTGATGCAGCGGCCCGATGGACCGGGCGATGTAGTGATTTCAACTCTTGCCCATTTCCCCGCTATGGGCGAGATGGACTCGCTGCAACTGGGTCGGGTGGGTGGAAACCCGCTGATCACCAAACATGTGCGAACCGTGGACGGCGACCAAGACGTATTTAAGGTTGGTGGCGTCACGATTGACATTATTGAGCCACTCAAGAAGATCAGGCTGCAAGTTGTTGAGTCTCCAGCAACTTCGGCCACACTCGACGTCACGTTTACTGCCCGCACACAGCCGTATCAATTGCGTCGAGGCACGATGAAAGCAGGACATGAAGTTGTGTGGGATCAGTCGCATATGTTTCAGAGCGGCACATATAACGGCACCTACACATATAAGGGTCAGACACACAAGGTTGAAAACTGGTGGGGACAACGTGACCACTCATGGGGTATTCGTGCGCACGGCAGATGCCCGATGTGGATGTGGTTGGCGATTCAGCTTCCAGAAGGCATGCTCGGTGTTTGGAATTGGGAATATCCAAATGGTGCACGTGTGTACACCGATGGATGCTTTGCGCCGTCTGATGGCAGCGACCCGATTCCTGTTATCGGGTTTGAGCACGACTTGCAGTGGCAAGACGAGAACGGTAACGAAACGTCGTATGACCGCTTTGGCGAAAACGTGCGCGGACTTGGTGGCGTAGTGCACTTCACATTGCAGGGTGGTCGAAGAATTACGGTTACCGCACAAGGGAAATGGGCTCAGCGATATTCGGACATCACCAATCGCACAGGTGCTGCACTTGGCGGCGGCTTAAACGAAATGGTGGTGACAACTTCTGATGGCACAAAGGGAACTGCGATTTATGAAGTGACGGGCAGTTGGCATCACAAATATTTTCCGTTGGCACGTGGCGAACGTCTGCCGCCAAATGGCATCACGCCAGACGAAAACGAAATAGCTCGCTAGATCTGTACTGGCAATTACTTGCCAGAGAGTGAAGCAACCACTGGCGCAAATTTTTCGACATCTTCGCCACCGACGATGACATACGAAAAACCCCAGCGCTCGCGACGAGCAATCAGGTCTTCGATCAGTTTTGAAGGAGGCCCCATGAGGGCAAACGGTGTTTCGGCAACCATTGATTCTTCGACACCCATTCCTTTTGCAAGGCGCGAAATTGCGCCGGCTGCATCATCGGTGATGTTGACCAGAAATGCACGAATATTCATCTCAACATGATTAAAACGATCGCCCGCAGTTTCGCGAATGATGTCGACTTTTCCATCAACGGCCTCGGCGGTCATTGTTGAAATTGCTTCAGGTCCGACTGCACCTGCGCTCATGGTTGCATTGATGCCAATGATGTCCGCAACTTGTGCTGCATAGGTCAGCACACGCTTGCCGCCGCCACCGATGAGGATTGGTGGGCAAGGTGCTTGTAATGGTTTTGGAAGTCCGTCGTAGTTGGTGATGGTGTAGTGCTTGCCGGCATAAGAGAATGCGCCTTGCGCGAAACAACCCTTCATCACGTCGATGCCTTCGATCATGCGATCAATGCGCAAGCCTGCGCGCTCGTAGGGAATGCCCGATTGCTCGTAGTCACTGATCATCCAGCCCGCACCGATGCCAAGTTCGAGTCGTCCATCAGACAACATGTCCATTGTTGCGAGTTCTTTGGCTAAGACAACTGGATGTTTGTAGTCGTTGTCCCACACAAGAGCACCAACACGAAGCTTGGTTGTTGCATCAGCGACGCTCATGAGTGCGGGTACTGGTGCGAGTTGATCAGTGAAGTGATCGGGCATGGTTAACACGTCGAATCCTGCTGCTTCGGTGCGCTTGGCAAGATCGACCCACGACTTACGGTCCGGTTGAGATGACGCCTGAACGCCGAATCGGAAAGGCTTGATGGGGAACTGTCGGGAAGAAGTCACGGGCAAAGAGTATCGTGGGAGGTGCCGTGAATCCCCAACTCAGGACGATCCAGCGCCTCCTCATTGTCATGTTGGCAGGTGCCTTAAGCATTACTGCCTTGGTCACTGGTATGGCTCCGCAGGTGTGGGGAATCCTCAACGCGCACAGCCAAATACCGGTGCAACTTCCAGGTTTTGCGGGCTTGTCGCAACGCAGCGTGCTGTTTGATGTCGCTGGCGAACAGATCGGTGTTTTTCAAAAAGAAAACACGCAGAAGACGCCTGTCGACAGCGTGCCAGTGGACGTGATTGCTTCGATCTTGGCCGTAGAGGACGCAGTTTTTTATAGTCACAAAGGTGTCAACCTGCGCGCTGTCGTACGCGCCACATTGGCCAATACACAGGGGTCGACTCGTCAGGGCGCTTCAACCATCACCCAGCAGGTTGTGAAGAATGACTTTCTTGCTGGCCTTGATAGGGACGGTCGATACAAGGTGTTGCAGTCTCGATATGCCGTGATGCTGGAAAAGCAAGTGCCCAAAAAACTTATTCTTGAGCGCTACTTAAACACAGTATTTTTTGGCAACAATGCGTACGGCTTGCAAGCAGCAGCCGAGGTGTATTTCGGTACTCCGGTATCGGCTCTGACTGTTACTCAAGGGGCATTTCTTGCAGGGCTTATTCAAGCCCCGTCGAGTTATGACCCAATCAGGAGTCCTGATGCATCGCGCACGCGCTACAAGATCGTGCTTGCACGATTAGTCGATGTCGGTCTCATTACCCCTGAAGTAGCCACGGCAACTTGTGTGGGTTGGGAGAAACCAAAAATCAGGACACTTAAAGATGCAGAGTGCGTGATACCAGAACAGGTCAGCACTATTCCGCAGCAAGATGTCAATCGCTCGTACTTCACTGAAGAAGTGAAGGATTATTTGCTCAATCGTTCGACAGTGTTGGGTGCTACATATCAAGATCGCTACAACAAACTCTTTCGCGGTGGTCTCAAGATTTATACAACCTTGAACAAGAAAGACCAAATTGCTGCCGAGGCTGCAGCCGCTGCACAACTTCCCGAAAACAAGACTGGCATTCAAGCGGCTGTCGTATCAATTGACAATGCCACAGGGGGAGTGCGCGCGATGGTTGGTGGCACGGGTTTTGTTCCGGTCGGCAACGAGATCAACCTTGCGCTACGAAGGCGCCAAACTGGGTCGAGTGTCAAGATGTTTATCTTGGCGGCTGCGCTACAGGCCGGAATACTTCCAGACGACGTAATAGATGGAACGCTTCCTTGCACGTTGCCAAACCCAGGCAAGCCAGAAGAACCGTTTTATATTTCAAAGGGTGTGAGTTATGACGTTGCGCCACTGCGCACCATGACCGCATTGTCAATCAACTGTGCATACGCGAAGTTGTCGCAAGTAGTTGGACTTGAGCGAGTGGTCGCGTTGATGTACAAGATGTTGGATTCGGAATTCACTAATCCCGAGACCTACCAAATTCAACCGTATGCATCGCTTGCCACTGGTGCCAACGAACTCAGCCCGCTCGACATGGCTTCAGGTGCCCAAACCATGGCAAATGGTGGCGTGCACTTACGACCGTATTTCATAGACAAGATTGAAGACGCCAATGGAGTGCTGTTTCAGCATGAACAACTGTGCGTTGCACCATTAGATATGGAGCCGTGCAGAGTCTTAAGCAACGAGATAGCACTGAGGGCTGTCGACACGATGAAGGGCGTAATTCAGTTTGGTACTGCGCGTCGCACTGCGCTTGAACCCGCTGCACCAATCGGCGATAAGCCGCGTGCTGCAGCCGGCAAGACGGGTACACAGGACGACAACACGAACGCATGGTTCGTTGGTTACACCAAGCAACTGACAACAGCGGTGTGGGTTGGCGACCCAAAGGCATACACCCCGATGGTCAATATTCCGGAGTTTGTTAAACAAGATGGCATTACGCGGGTGCAGGGTTCGATGTATCCCGCACGTATTTGGAAGCAATATATGGATGCAGCCCATGAAGGTTTGCCGTCTCTTGACTGGGACTCAGCACCTGCTCCGGTAGCGACCGAAACACGACCCGACCCAAACCCAATGCGTATCTATTTGCCTGGAAA
>JBIKZO010000099.1:0-5580 GCA_044354675.1 Ilumatobacteraceae bacterium
CTGCAGCGATAATGCCGACGATCATCGGTGTGAGCAAGCCCTCTGGAATGCCGTCATTGGCAAGTTTCGCCAACTTAAACAACACTGCTCCACCAATCACTGGCACGCTCATCAAAAAACTCACTCGTGCAGCGGCATCGCGAGAAAAACCAAACTTGCGCGCTGCAGTAATGGTGATGCCCGAGCGCGAGGTGCCCGGATTGAGGGCGAGTACTTGGGCAAGACCGATCAGCATTGCATCACGCGCGGTAAACGTGCCTTCCGTACGCTCGCCAGCCAAGCGGTCGGCCCACAACAACACAAGACCAAACACGATCAACGAAATAGCAATCATTACTGGCGAACCGAGTTTGTCGGTCACCCATTGCTCACCAATTGCGCCGGCAATTCCAGCAGGAATCGCTGATGCAACAAAAAGCCACGCCCTGCGGCCCATCTGTTTGTCTGCGCGTTTGGGTGCAACGATCAAACGCACGCCTTCACGCACATAGCCAATGAGTTCTTGTCGCAAGTAAAACAACACCGCGAGCAAAGTGCCCAGATGCAATGAAGTATCGAATGCTTTTTCTACTGCAGCGCCATTGGACAGATTGCCAAAGTCATTCCAACCAAACAACCACGGCACCAACGCCAGGTGACCGCTTGACGAGATGGGCAAAAATTCGGAGAGCCCCTGCACCAACCCGAGGATGATTGCGTGAAGAATCGGCATAAGTAAAGGTTTAGTAGATCGTGTTAAACAAAGATGGTTTCAAGGTCAGAAATACTCGCGAACGCTCGGTCTTGAGTCACGAGTGGGACCCCCTGGTTGATTGCGGTCGCTGCAATCCAAACATCGTTCTCTGAAAGTTTGGATTTTTTTGCCTGACCCGAGGCTCGTACTGCCGCCCAGATGCTTGCGATATCTCTCGTAATGTCTATTGCTTCAAAATCCATTACTTTGCGAAATGTCGCCATGCGCTTCGCTCTCGTTTGTTGATCAATAGCGCTGTAGACGCCAAATTCAAGTTCAGCAAGTGTGATGACAGAAATTGCAAGTTCGTCCGGAATCATCTGGCTCTTTACGGTGCGACCAAGTTCAAGCGAGATGAAAATATTTGTGTCAAGCAGCCCGCGCGTCATTTTGTGCCATCCCACATGGCATCAGATCGTCGATCGAGCTCTGCCATCGTCAGAAGCCCTTCGTTAAGTTCATCAATCAATCCGCGGTCAATTGAAAAAAAGATGTGCTCTAGTTCTGCCTTCGGCACCCACCTACGCTTTGCGGAAACAGGTTGCAACTCTGCCATTGGTATGCCGTCAACTGTGATCACGATCGTTTCTCCTTTGTTTGCGCGCGTAATGAGGTCACGCGTGTTATTTCGCAGTTCGCGGGAAGGCACTTCGGTCATTTCTGAACTGTAGCACATATGCTACAGCAGGGGTATTACGCGGTTATTTACTCGCTATTGGCCGCTGGCTACTGACCGCTCGCTACTGACCACTCATCGTCACGTCGCTGATCACGAGCGTCAAGCCCACAGCGCGCGATGGCAGCCAGTCGATGTCGCCACCAATAGCCACGATGTCGAGCAACATACGTTGCAATGTCGAAGCAATAGTGAACTCTCGCACTGGTTCGGCAACTGCGCCATTGCGAATCATCATGCCCGATGCTCCAGTCGAGAAGTCGCCAGAAATCGGGTTTACACCGCTGTGCAAACCCTGCACCATCTGAATCCAGACGCCGTCATCAACACCCTTGATCAACTCTTCTTGGCTCTGCGTGCCCGGTTGCAATTGCATTGCCAAACAACCAACGCCTGGCGTGCCAGCAAAGCCGCCACGTGTTGCATTACCCGTGCTCTTTGTGCCGGTGCGACGTGCGCTGTAACTCGACTGCACAAACATCTTGAGCACACCATTCTCAATCAACACATTGCGACGCGCAGCCAAACCTTCGCCGTCGATGTCGGTTGCGGTGTACGCAAGTGGGTTTGTTGGGTCGTCAACAAGAGTGATGCGTGGGTCTGCAACTGTTTCGCCAAGTTTGTCGGCAAAAAAACTGCGGCCCTTCGAAACATTTTCACCATTGAGCGTGCTCGACAGCACTCCCAAAAACTGCGAAGTCACATATGGATCAAGAACTACTGTGGTGCGCTTGCTTGGCGGCTTTACTGCACCCAACAAACGTGTTGCACGATCGGCGGCTTCGCGCGCTGCTTTTGGCAAGTTGAATTCTTTTGGCGAGTCGCCAACCGAAAAACTAAAACCGGTTTGTGTTTCATCGCCATCATCAGCAAGCGTGCTCACTGATACGTAACACGAGTTGCCTCGCCCACTTTCACGAATGCCAGTGGTCGTTGCAACAGCAACTTCGCCCCAACCGTCGTCGTAGTTGGATTCTTCAACGCGCACACGTGAGTCCATGCCAAGCGTAAGTTTTTCGAGTTCTTTCGTGAGCGAGATCTTGTCGGCAGTTGCATAGCCAGCCAATTCGTCATCCCAAAACTTTTGTGGAATTTGTGCAACACCATCTGGTTCAGCGAGCCCTGCGTATTCATCCGGCGTTCCAAACGCCACGTTGTCACGTGCGTCGGCAAGAACTTCGGCAATCGCATCGGCGTCAAGCGTGCCCGCATAGGCAAAGCCCGTGCGACCATCTTTGATTACTCGAATGCCAATACCTTCGCTTTGTGCCGAAACGAAATGCTCTACTTCGCCTTCATAGACGCGCACTGCTGTCTCGCCACCACGGCTGACATAGGCCTCGATTTGCTCACCTTTTGCGGCCTTTGCAACTACTCGGTCAACAATTGCTTGCAGGTCAGGAACGCTGTTACTTGAGCTATTGCCTGAGCCATTGCTCATGCTGCTGTTCCACCAATGGTCATTGCTTTCACGCGCAGAGTTGGCTGACCATCGCCCACTGGTACGCCCTGACCATCTTTTCCGCACATGCCTGGGTTGCCCATTGCAAAGTCGTTGCCCAGCAAGTCGATGTCTTTGAGCACCTGCGGTCCGTTGCCGATCAAGTTGCTTTCGCGGAGCGGTTCAGTGATCTCGCCGTTTTCAATGAGGTATGCCTCAACCATTCCAAACACAAAGTCTCCGCTTGCGGTGTCCACACTGCCGCCACCAAGTTTTGCCACATACACGCCGTGCTCGGTTGCGCGCACGATGTCATCCGGATTTTCGGTTCCGTTGGTCACAAATGTGTTTGTCATTCGCACCATTGGCAAGTCTGCATAGCTCTGTCGACGACCGTTGCCACTTTGGCGACGATTCTCTTTACGTGCTCGCAAGAAGTCCCACATGTAGTCGGTCAAGACTCCGTTTTCAATCAACACGTTGCGTTGCGATGGATGACCTTCGTCGTCGATGCCAATCGCGCCCCACTCACCACTCATCGTGCCGTCATCAATCAATGTCACGAGAGGTGAAGCAACAAGTTCGCCCATCTTGCCGCGATACACACTTGCACCTTTGCCAACGAGGTCTGCTTCAAGACCGTGTCCGCATGCTTCGTGAAACAACACGCCGCCACTGCCCTGCTTGATCACAACTGGAAGCGAACCAGATGGTGCTGGGCGAGCTTGCAATTTTACGATTGCTTGCTTCGCCGCACGAACTGCCATCTCTTCAACATCGTTTTCATCAAACACTTCAAAACCAATGGTGTGACCAAGTGAGTCATAACCGGTTTGCATTCCTGCATCACCTGTTGCTACAACACTCACTCGAAACAATGTGCGCACTTGATCGTCAGCACTAAACACACCGTCGCTGTTGGCCACCAAGATGCGCTTGTACGAGTCGCCATATGCGGCCGACACTTGCACGATTGCACCGTCGATTGAACGGGCTGCTGCATTGGCCCTATTAAGAAGTGCAACTTTGCTGGCCTTTGGAACTTCATTTGGTGCAATACGCACAGTGTTGACTGGATGACGCAACAACGGTTGCAACGCAATCTTGTGCACTCCACCATCGCCTTGGCGCGCTGCAGCTGCTGCAGCCTCGGCCGCGGCAAGCAATCCGCGCTCAGACAAGTCGGATGTGTGAGCAAAACCTGTCGTTTCGCCAGCAACAACACGAATGCCAGCGCCACGGTCGCGACCGCTCGTAACCTGCTCAACTTTGCCGTCATCGAGCCCGGCCGAGGTGGAGCGCTTGTCCTCTATATAGATCTCCGAAAACTCGGCACCGGTGCTCCGGCCCTTAGCCAACACTTTGGCTATTACATCGGCTTCAACAAGATTCCCGCTGGTGCTTATAGACGCATTAATAGCCATAGTCATCAGCCTACAATTTTTGTGTGACAAGCAGCCCGAAGCCAGCAACTGCAGTTGCCGTGCCGCGCCACCACCGCACGCTGTGGTGGAAAGAGGCGCTCATTGTCGCAGTGTTTTATACCACATACACACTGATTCGAAACCGATTTGGTTCGGCATTTGTCAATGGCGCCGACATTCCACTTCATTCATTCACGAATGCGGTGCGTGTCATCCGCATTGAGCGCGCGCTTGGTCTGTATCACGAAGAGTCGATTCAAGATTTTTTCTTACCGTATGTGTGGCTCATCAAAGCCATGAACACGTATTACGGCACCGCGCATTTCTTTGTGACACTTGGCATTTTCATTTTGTTGTTCAAGCGCAGGCCCGATGTGTTTGGTCAGTGGCGCAACACGCTTGCCGCGATGACCGGATTGGCAATTATTGGTTTTGTTCTGTTCCCACTCATGCCACCACGATTGCTTGACGCACCATGCCCGAAAGACAGCATCGGGTTTGGCGGAGCATGCATTCCTCACGAGATGCGCAACTACAACGGTGCAACGACCTTCGGATTTGAAGACACAGTCGAAATGTATGGTGGCCCATTGCGTTTCAATAGCGGTGCGGCAGCAAAACTTTCTAATCAATATGCGGCTATGCCTTCATTGCACATTGGTTGGTCAACTTGGTGTGTGTTTGCGCTGTGGCCAATTACCAAAAAGCGATGGCAACGCATTGCATTGTTTTTGTATCCGATGCTGACCTTGTTTTGCATCATTGTGACTGGCAACCATTTCTGGCTCGATGGTTTAGGTGGATTAATTGTCTTTGGGGTCGGCTATGTGATCGGAACGAAGATCCACAATTGGAACCACCGCAGGCTCGACCTGAAACTGGCAGCCCAAATGGCGTCGCATCCGTCTCATTAGTCACAGCCCCAAATCGCCTTATTAGCGCGGCGGGTTGGTCAGATAGCGTAGTAATCCATGGTTCTCGAAGTAATCCGTCAACCCAGTGACTTGCGAGGTTTGACAACTGCTGAGCTCGAGCAACTAGCCGCAGAGATCCGCGATTTTGTAGTGGCTGCAGTTTCCGAAACAGGTGGCCATCTCGGTTCCAACTTGGGTGCAGTAGAACTCACACTTGCATTGCACCGCGTTTTTGATTCACCGCGCGACGCCATCTTGTGGGATACGGGTCATCAGGCCTACATTCACAAAATTGTTACGGGTAGGCGCGGCGGTTTTAGCCAATTGCGTCAGGCAGGTGGCATTTCTGGTTACCCAAGTCGTGAAGAAAGCGCGCATGACTTCATCGAAAA
>JBIKZO010000001.1:0-65484 GCA_044354675.1 Ilumatobacteraceae bacterium
ACGCCTTCTTCCATGTCGTGTCCTGCACGCTTACCGAGTTCTTCATCAGTTGCAATCACATCCAAGATGTCGTCAACAATTTGGAACACCATGCCAAATGCGGTTCCATAATTTGTGAGCGCGTCAACTACATCAGCATCGTGGCCAGCCACGAGAGCACCGATGCGAGCCGATGTTGCAAACAACGAAGCTGTTTTGCCCTCGATGCTCACGAGATATGACGGCACTGTTCGTGCCACCGAGTACGTGTGTTGCAGTTCTTCGATCTGGCCCTCACACAACTCGGCAATCGTGCGCGCCAACAACCCAGCGATTTCGTTGCCCAACGACGCAGCGATACCCGATGCGCGTGCCAACAGAAAGTCTCCGGCAACAATTGCTTGTAGGTTGCCCCACTTGGCATTAACGGTGTCAACACCTCTGCGCATTGTCGACTCGTCCATCACATCGTCGTGATACAGCGACCCAAGGTGTACAAGCTCGCACGCAATCGCACCTTGAATTACTTCATCCGACACTTTGGCTGTGCCACCTACCTGCGCCGCCGCCATTGTCATCACCGGTCGCAGCCGTTTTCCGCCAGCAACGATGAGATGTGACGCAAGTTCGGTCAAATATGCATCTCGGGTGCGTACCGCGGCAAGCAAAGCGGCCTCTACGCGTTCGCGATCGCCATCCATGGACTGCAGGGCGAGAAGGGGTGAGGCAAGTGCCATTCCACAAGGCTACGCAGGGTCGCTTGTGAAATGGCGAACGTGGCGCCCACTGTCACAGCATGACTGGAGCACACTTCGCAGATACACTTCACCACAAGTTCACAAGTTTCATCTAGACGTGAAAAGGCGGTCTATTCAGTGTTCGAACGCTTTACCGACAGGGCCCGCAGGGTCGTAGTGCTGGCTCAAGAAGAAGCCCGCTTGCTCAATCATTCGTACATCGGCACCGAGCACATTTTGCTCGGACTCATTCATGAAGGCGAAGGCGTCGCAGCCAAAGCTCTCGAGTCGCTCAACATTTCGCTCGAAGCAGTACGCGCTCAAGTCGAAGAGATCATCGGTCAAGGTGGCTCGTCGCCATCCGGTCACATTCCATTTACACCTCGCGCCAAAAAGGTGCTCGAGTTGTCATTGCGCGAAGCATTGCAGTTGGGTCACAACTACATCGGCACTGAGCACATCTTGCTCGGCCTCATTCGCGAGGGCGAAGGTGTTGCAGCACAAGTGCTTGTCAAGTTGGGTGCCGACCTGAGCCGCGTTCGTCAACAAGTCATTCAATTGTTGTCGGGTTACCAGGGTCCTGCAGGCAAAGGCGAAGGTCAACCTGCTGGTGCAAAAGAAGAGCCACAAGAAAAAGGTGGCAGTCAGATTCTTGATCAGTTTGGTCGCAACCTGACGCAACTCGCGCGCGACAACAAACTCGATCCTGTTATCGGTCGTCAAAAAGAAATGGAGCGCGTGATGCAGATTTTGTCACGCCGTACCAAAAACAATCCTGTTCTCATCGGCGAGCCAGGTGTTGGTAAAACTGCAATCGTTGAAGGTCTTGCACAAAAGATCGTGCGCAACGACGTGCCCGAGACTCTCACTGGCAAACAGCTCTACACACTCGACCTCGGTGCACTTGTTGCAGGCAGTCGCTATCGCGGAGACTTTGAAGAGCGTTTGAAGAAAGTGCTCAAAGAAATCAAAACTCGTGGCGACATCATTTTGTTCATCGACGAGATCCACACGCTTGTCGGTGCAGGTGCAGCAGAAGGCGCAATCGACGCAGCGTCGATTCTTAAGCCAATGCTCGCGCGTGGCGAATTGCAAACAATCGGTGCGACAACACTCGACGAGTTTCGTAAGCACTTCGAAAAAGATGCAGCACTTGAGCGTCGCTTTCAGCCGGTCAAAGTTGAAGAACCAGAAGTTGCTCACACCATCGAGATCTTGAAGGGCTTGCGCGACAAATACGAAGCGCACCACCGCGTCACGATCACCGATCAAGCACTTGTGGCTGCAGCCAACTTGTCAGACCGCTACATCGCCGACCGTCATCTGCCAGACAAGGCAATCGACCTCATCGACGAAGCCGGCAGTCGTTTGCGCATCAAGCGCATGGCCACGCCTCCCGACTTAAAGGAAATCGAAGCCAAGATCAACGACGTGCAAGAAGCCAAGAAAAAGGCTGTTGAAGAACAGCGCTTCGAAGAAGCTGGCCGTTTGCGCGATCAAGAGCGTGCACTGCTCGAAGAGCGTCTCGAAAAAGAGACTGCTGTAAAAGCAAGCGGCATCGACTTGTTTGATGAAGTAGACGAAGAAGCAATTGCCGAAGTGTTGAGCATGTGGACAGGCATTCCTGTGTACAAACTCACCGAAGAAGAAACGGCCAAGTTGCTCAACATGGAAGCCGAGTTGCACAAGCGAATCATTTCGCAAAACGATGCAATCAAAGCTGTCAGCCAAAGCATTCGTCGCACACGCGCGGGTCTCAAAGATCCAAAGCGTCCAAGCGGTTCGTTCATCTTCCTCGGCCCAACCGGCGTGGGCAAGACCGAGCTCGCAAAAACACTTGCCAACTTCTTGTTTGGTGATGATGATGCATTGATCTCGCTCGACATGAGCGAATACATGGAGAAGCACACCGTCAGCCGCTTGGTTGGCTCGCCCCCTGGATACGTGGGCTACGAAGAAGGCGGTCAACTCACCGAAGCCGTGCGTCGCAAGCCGTTCTCGGTCGTGCTGTTTGACGAAATCGAGAAGGCTCACCCAGACGTGTTCAACACACTTCTGCAGATCCTTGAAGAAGGTCGACTCACCGACGCGCAAGGTCGCAGCACCGACTTCCGCAACACCGTGTTGATCATGACATCCAACCTGGGCACGCAAGATTTGCGTAAGGCCAACGTTGGCTTCGGCAAAAACGACGAGGCACTGTCATACCAGCGCATGCGCGACAAGGTCAATGAAGCACTCAAGGGTCACTTCCGACCTGAGTTCCTCAACCGCATCGACGAAGTGATCGTGTTCCACGAACTTGGCATGGAAGAAGTTGTGCAGATGGTCGACTTGATGAGCAAGCGCGTCATTGCACAGCTCGAAGGTCTTGGCCTCGGGCTCGAACTCACGCAGTCAGCAAAAGAGTTGTTGGCCAAGCGTGGATACGACCCACAGTTGGGCGCTCGCCCATTGCGTCGCGCATTGCAACGTTTGATCGAAGACCCAATGTCGGAGAAACTCTTGAACAAAGAGTTCACCGCGGGTGAGATCATTGTTGTCGACACCGAAGAAGACCCAGAGAGTGCCGGTGAGCGTCGTATGACATTTAAGGCAGTCGAGGGTTTTAAGCCACCAGCAGCGATTGAACTTGCTGGCGCCGGTGATGGCACTACTGCAATACCTGAGTGAACCCTTTGGTGTTTAAAACATCTGCTCGCCCTAAATTCGTGCGCGCACTTGTTGCTGTTGCAACATGCGTGTTATTGACGAGCTGCCGTGTTGACTCAGTCGTCACACTCGACGTAGAACCAAATGGCAGCGGCACGCTTGCAATTGTCACCACGGCCGATGCAGAAGTTGTTGCCAAATACCCGAACCTTGCATCTGAGCTGAGCTTTGAAGATGCCAAGGCTGCAGGTTGGTCGGTCTCTGACGTTGCAACAACACCCGAGGGTGCGATGCAGGTGCGAGTCGCACACAATTTTGCAAATCCAGAAGAAGCCACCGCACTGCTCGCACAATTGAGTAGTGAATTTGGGCCATTTAAAGGTCTTGCGCTCACCCGCTCCGGCAAAGACACTGACTCAACGTGGAATCTTGCTGGTCAATTGCAAGTCAACGATGGATTAAATGCTTTTGCTGATCCGCAACTGCTCACCACTATTGGTGCAACACCATTTCAGGCGACACTTGCAAACTCTGGCCTCGACATCGGCCAAGCAGTTGGTGTCACTTTCAATCTGAAGTTGCCGGGCAAAGTTGAAGCAACAACGGGCATCTCGAAGTTTGGAACATTGCAATGGAACGTCGCATTTGACGGCAGCACGCAAGATCTTGCAACCACCACGCAAAATACAGCCGTCGCCGCCACGATCGCGCGCATCTTCTCGCCTCTCTTGCGCTGGATGCTGATCTTGTGGATCGGCGGCATGGCATGTTTTTCGGCATTCGTCGCTTTCTGGCGCTACAGGCGACACAGGCGCACACCCACTCTGTAGCGTTGGCGCATGGCTCGACTGCGCACGGTGTACAACTGCGGTGATTGCGGCGCCACTCATTACAAGTGGGCTGGCAAATGCGACTCGTGCGGCGCATGGAACACACTCGTTGAAGATGTCGAAGACCCAAACTCGCACACCACGCTTGCCGCAGGCATGGCGCTCATCCCGCCAGGCGAAGCACAACCGATCGGCAAGCTCGATGCATCAGTTGGTCAACCGTTGTCTACTGGCATCTCCGAACTCGATCGCGTACTTGACGGCGGATTAGTACCTGGCTCTGTCACATTGCTTGGTGGCGAACCAGGCATCGGCAAGTCAACATTATTGTTACAACTCCTTGCATCGTGGCCCACTCGCTCGCTCTATGTAACGGCTGAAGAAAGTGCGCAACAAGTGCGCCTGCGTGCCGAACGCTTGCATGCTGTGCGCGACAATTTATGGCTCGTCTCAGAACCATCACTCACCAACATTGTTGCTGCACTCGACAAAGTAAAACCAGAGTTGCTTGTGATCGACAGCATCCAGGCCGTTGCCGACCCAGCGCTTGGTTCTGCACCAGGTTCAGTTGTGCAAGTGCGTGGCTGTGCGCACCGCCTTGTGCAAGAAGCAAAACGCCGCAACATTCCAACAATCTTGGTTGGCCATGTCACCAAAGATGGTGGGCTTGCCGGGCCGCGTGTGCTCGAACATGTTGTCGACACTGTGCTTTCTTTTGAAGGCGAACGACACCACGCACTGCGCATCTTGCGCGCAGTCAAACATCGTTTTGGTTCTACTAACGAACTCGGACTATTTGAGATGACCGAACTCGGTCTTGTTGGTGTGCCCGATGCAAGCCAAATGTTTTTAGCCGATCGTCGCCCTGGCACACCGGGCTCGGTTGTTGTGCCAACACTTGAAGGTCAGCGCCCACTGCTTGTGGAAGTGCAAGCACTGACTAATTCAATGAGCGGCAATGTACCGCCACGGCGCAGCGCGCAGGGCCTCGACCCAGGCCGGCTTGCCATGCTGCTTGCGGTGCTCGAACGCCGAGCAGGCATCAGTCTTTCGCAACACGAAGTGTTTGCTTCGGTCGTTGGTGGTGTGCGTCTGAGCGAACCTGGCAGTGACTTGGGTCTGTGCATTGCGCTTGTCTCGGCAGTCACTAATAAGCCTGCGCCAAGTGACTTGGTTGTGTGCGGAGAAATTGGCCTTGGTGGCGAAATCCGCCACGTTGGTCACATGTCGCGTCGTCTCACCGAGGCGGCGCGTCTTGGTTTTACGAGAGCCATCGTGCCCACTCACAGCCAATCTGGTGCCGCCAACAAGGCTCCTGCTGGGCTTACTGTGCAAACAGCATCGACGCTGTCCGAAGCACTCGATCTCGCCCAACTCAGTATTAAAAAATAATTGCACTATTGTCAGCACGATGTCAATCGAGCCTGACAACAAAGACTGGACGTGGGTACTTGATCGTCCGTGCCCAGAATGTGCTTATGACGCTTCACGCGTTGTGCCTCGCGACATTGGCTTGACCATTCGCGAGATTGCTTCGCAGTGGGACGCCGTGCTTGTGCATCCGCAGTGCGTAATCCGTCCCCGACCCAACATCTGGTCGGCCCTTGAATACGGCTGCCATGTTCGTGACGTATTTCGGCTTTTCGACAAACGCCTCGTGATGATGCTCACTCTCGACACACCCACTTTTGCCAATTGGGATCAAGATAAGACAGCCGTCGATGACCGCTATGACTTGCAAGACCCGGTGGTCGTGCGCCGCGAGATTGTGTTTGCTGGCGACCAGCTGGCCGACCGCTTTGATTCGGTTGCAGACGCCGAATGGGGCCGTAAAGGCCTACGAAGCGACGGAGCTGCCTTCACCATCGACACCTTTGGCCGATATTTATTGCACGATCCGATACATCATTTATGGGATGTAGCGCACTAATCGACTACCTCGCGTACACATCGCGGGTATGCCTACACCTACAAAGCAATTCGACAATATGACAACAGTAAAACCTTCCCCCACACTCAAAGGCGAAGATGGCCTCAAGCGCTGTTTTTGGTGTGCGTCCGATCCGATCTATGTCGACTACCACGACAACGAATGGGGCCGCCCCGTTACTGATGACAACAAGCTGTATGAAAAGTTGTGCCTCGAGGGTTTCCAGGCTGGCTTGTCGTGGCTCACGATATTGCGTAAGCGCGAGGCATTTCGAGAAGCGTTCAAGCAATTTGATCCAGTTAAAGTTGCGCGATTCAACGACAGAAACATTGAACGCCTCATGAACAATGAAGGCATCGTGCGCAACCGAGCAAAAATTGAGGCAACGATTGGCAATGCCAAAGCAACACTTAAAGTGCAACAAGAAGTGGGCTCGCTCTCCAAATTGATTTGGTCGTTCGCTCCCATCAAGCCAGGAAAAGCCCCTAAAACATTTGGGGACTTGCCTGCTTCAACACCAGAATCACATGCATTGTCAAAAGAGTTGCTCAAGCGTGGCTTCAAGTTTGTTGGCCCGACGACGATGTACGCAGCAATGCAGTCGCTTGGCTTGGTTAATGACCACTTAGCAAACTGCCATGCCCGCAACACTGTCTGACATACAAAAGTCAGTGAGGGTTAAAGAGTAAAGCGATACACGTTGGTGTCGCGCTGTACAAAACCTAAGCGCTGATACAGACGGTTGGCTGCTTCTCGAGATGGACGAGAAGTTAAGTCAACCGTCGTTGCACCACGCTTTCGTGACTCATCAATTGCAAACGTGTTCAATGCTTCGCCAACACCTGCTCCACGAGCAGAACCGTCCACCACTACATCTTCTATCCAGGCGCGCAATCCAGTCGGAATCTGAAATAGCGCGAGCGTAAGCGAGCCAACTATTCGACCGTCAAGTTTGGCAAGCAGCAAAAAAGTTGAGTCACTGGAGACGATCTTTTCCAATTGCTCTTGAGTCGGAGGTGGGTTCGAAGACGACAATTGAGGAATGAGCGTGTTAAATGCCTCAACAACTTCGTCATCTACAACTTTGGCTATCTCTACCGTCAACGTCATGCCCTCTACCTTGCCATATGGCGTCGCTTTGGCTCGTGTACTGCCCGTAGACCGTTGTCTGCACTAAATCCGCAAAACCGTAGAATGAACGGGTGAGATCTCTCATTGGCGACAGAAACGTTTTTGCCACCAAGCGACGGGTAGCCGGCGTGGTTGGTGAAGTTTTTCGTCTCGTGCCTCACCCACAGGCTCACGGACACCGCACATTGATGTACCACTCGGTGGGGCTCGAGGAAAATAGCACCACTGTGGACGGCGACACGCTGAGCATCTACTCGATGACTCTCGCTCAGTTCACCGCTCAAACAGATGCCATTCAGGCAGTATGTGCATCAACAGGTATTTCGATGGATGTGTTTGGATCTACAAAGAACGACTCATTGTCGATCACCTTTGACGACGGTTACACCGATGCTCTTACGGTGATTGCTCCCCTTTTGTGTGCGCGAAAGATCCCATTTCATGTTTTTGTGTCATCTGCGCGTATGAATGGAACAGACCGCAAATACCTCTCGCCCTCACAAGTGGTCGAGTTGTCAAACATGCCTGGCGTAACCATTGGTGCACACGGTGCAACGCATCGGTCGCTCACTTCGCTTTCTTCTTCCGAATTGGCTGCCGAGTTACAAGCGAGCAAAGTCGACTTAGAGGCAGTATTGCAAAAGCCAGTCACCACAATGTCGTATCCATACGGTCACGTTGATGAGTCGGTGCGCAAAGCCGCGCACAATGCAGGGTTTATTTTTGCTGCCACGAGCAAGTGGGGTTTCAACGAAGTAGCAAGTGACCCACTATTGCAGCGACGCATTGATATGTGGTCTGGCGACTCCAAGCGCACAGTAGAAAACAAAATTCTTGGTAACTGGAATTGGTTTGGGCTGCTTACATGACAAGTGTTTCGGTCATCATTCCTGCATATAACTCTGCAAGCACAATCATCCGCGCACTACAAAGCGTGGCTGCACAGACTCTTGTGCCACTGGAAATAATCGTTGTAGATGATGCAAGTTCCGACACGACTCGTGACCTCGTAGGGACCTTCGCGTCATCATCACCAATCCCCGTTCGGGTGCTCACGCAAACCACAAACAGTGGTCCAAGCGCTGCTCGCAATGCCGGTTGGGATAAGGCAACTGGCGATTACATCGCATTTTTAGATGCCGATGATCAGTGGCACCCGCGCAAAATTGAGTTGCAATACCCAGTGATGAACAATCAACCAGAAATCACAATGAGTTGTCACGGTCACCACTTTTCGTCCAGCACAACATGGGCGCAAATCACAGCGGCAGATGCGAGTGCAACTCCAATCTCGTTTCACAAATTCCTCATCCGCAACCGCTGTGCAACACCGACTGTGATGCTCAAGCGATCGATCACAGAACGATTTGATTCTCGAAAGCGTTTTGCCGAGGACTATTTATTATGGATGCAGATCACTGCAGCCCATGGCCCCGCCTTGCGGCTCGAGGCACAACTCGCGCATTGTTCAAACCCTGGCTACGGAGGGTCTGGGCAGAGCGGACAATTGCTCAAAATGGAGCTCTCGGAAATTAGCGGATTTGTGACTCTGCGAAAGTCAAAAGCGATCGGCTTCGGAACCCTCGGGTTAGTCGTAATTTGGTCGTGGATCAAGTTTGGAATTCGGCTTTTCGATTCCAAAGTTATGAAGATTCGCAGATAGCGTTTCGCTCAAGATGTCGACGATGGATCACGTTCGCTGGTTGTCCAAGCCGTCACTCAAGCGACCCGTCATCGTCACCGCATTCACGGGTTGGAATGATGCCGCAGACGCTGCCTCAAACGCAGTGCGCAATCTCATTGAAGGTTGGAAAGCACAACCACTCGCCGAGATTGACCCAGAGGAGTACACAGACTTCGCAACGATTCGTCCGCATGTGCGCCTCAAAGAAGGTGGCGCTCGCAATATCGTGTGGCCAACTGTCGGCATGTGGCACATGGCCGGCGCGGGTGGTGACGTGATCTTGGTGTTGGGTCCAGAGCCAAGTATGAAGTGGCGTTCGTTTTCTGAGCAGATTCTTGGTGTGGCTGATCACTTTGGCGCATCAATGATGCTCACGCTTGGTGCTCTACTTGCTGACGTACCCCACAGTCGCCCAGTGCAGATCATTGGCACTGCCAACGACAACGACCTGATTGAAAGATTTGACTTACAGCGCTCACGCTATGAAGGACCAACGGGTATCATCGGCGTGCTTCACGACGTGTGCAACACACTTGCGCTTCCGTCGGCAGCATTGTGGGCAGCCGTCCCTGCATACGCCTCCCAAGTTCCATCACCAAAAGCTTCGTTGTCGTTAATGCGTCGTTCGTGCGAGATCATCGGCACGCCAGCACCAGTTGCGTCGATCATGAACTTGATCGAAAACTATGAAGAGCAGATCAACTCACTTGTGAGTGATGACGAGGACTTGGCTGCGTACGTTGAGCGCCTCGAGACCATGACCGACAATGGCATGAGCCTTGATGACGAAGTTGACGATGGTCAATTGCAGTTTGATTTTGCGCACGACACCGGTGACGACGCAGCAGATGCTGCAACTCTGATGGATGAAGTTGAGCAATTCCTTCGCGATCAGGGCGAAGGCAAGTAAACCTCTCGCAACCGAAAGCTAACTAGACGAGTTCGACGAGTTCTTCCACTGGCGTAACAATTCCTACATAAAACGAACCGAAGTCGGCGTACTTTGCTGATGCTTCATCGAAGCGCATTGTGTACACCACGTCTTTTAAGTCGTCGGCGTGAACGCCAAACAACGTCACTCCCCACTCGAAATCGTCGAAGCCGGCAGATGCAGTAACGAGCTGCAAGATGCGACCCGCAAATGTGCGGCCACTCTTGCCATGCTCCATCATCAATTCACTGCGCTTCTCGAATGGCAAGGTAAACCAGTTGCATTCTGGGTCACGCTTTTTTGACATTGGGTAAAAGCACCATGCGTTCTTACCTGCCGGTGGAAGCTGCGGGTACAGACGCGCATTGCGCATCTCTTCAGGAACATTGGCTGCGTACTCACTCACTTCAGTGAGTGACACATAACTGTCACCTATGAACACACCTGCGTGTTGCAGTGCAGTCTGGAAAGAACGAAGCTCACGCATGTCGGACGAAACTGCCATAAATGCCATATCGCTTTTGTGGCCAAGCATTGAGACCGAAACGACTTGCACTCCCTGGCTTTGAGCATTCTTCACTGCAGCAATAACCGCTTCGCCGTCAAAGTCTGCTGCTGGGTGGCCAAACAGATGGATAACGGCCATACCGACCGATGGGGACATTGGTTCGCTCATAGAAGCAAGGTTACTTGCGCGCCACAGCGGCTGCGTTGGCGAGCACATTTGCCGCGCGCAAAGGAGCGTCAGTATCGAGATGCAAATAGAGCGAAGGTTCGGTTAATTCGATCTCCATGATTTCTGGCACACCACTGGTGTTCGTGACCATATCGATGCGTGCGTAAAGCGGCGAATCGGTGAACTTTTGTGAGAGATGTTCCAACACTTGATTGCCCAGCATTAATTCGGCTGGGCTCGCGGTGCGCGCAGATATTTCTTCGTCTATGAACGCGCCGTTGTGAACTTGCTCGGTACCGCGAAAAATGGGGCCCTTACGAAATGCGTGGCTGAAGCTGCCGCCCAGATACACAAGCGATGTCTCGCCGTTGACATCGATACTCGGTTGGTATGGCTGCAGCAGCACCGAGGTTCCTGACGCAAGAATCTTTTCAATGTGCTGACGAGCATCAACGGGTTGACTGCGGTGACGCGCGGTGTTGTTAGAACCCGCGCTCACCGTTGGCTTAATGATGATGTCGTGTTGTAATTGCGCCTCGTCGATGTCGCTACTCGAGTTGATGAACGTCGTCGACATCACGGGAATGCCTGCAGCAATAAGTTGAGCCAGGTACTGCTTATCCAAATTCCAATGCACGATCTCGGCAGAGTTGTACAACCGTGTTACTTGCGCCGTGGTGTCAATCCACCGCGTGAACTCATCAAGTCGCTTGTAGTAATCCCATGTGCTGCGCAGCACCACGATGGAAAACGTCGACCAGTCAACTGACGGGTCATCCCAATCAACAATTTGCCACGACTCGTTAATTGCATCGAGTGATGCAGTAAGAATTTCGAGGTCGTGATCAAGCCCGCGCGCCAACTGAGCGGTGGCGAGCGCAATCATGGACGAATTAATGTGTGCCGAGCTGTTGACGTGGGGACTAGTAGTCCTCCATGCCTCCGCCTGGCATTGGTGCAGAATCTTCTGGCTTGTCGGCAATTACAACTTCAGTTGTAAGGAACAAGGCGGCAATTGATGCTGCGTTTTGCAATGCAGAGCGTGTCACTTTGGCTGCGTCGATAACGCCCAACTTGACCAAGTCTTCGTACTCGCCTGTTGCGGCATTAAGACCTTCGCTGCCTTTCATGTTGCGCACTTTGTCGACGACAACGCCGCCTTCCATGCCTGCGTTTTCAGCAATCTGCTTGAGAGGTGCTTCGAGTGATTTTGCAACCAAACGAGCGCCGGTTGCTTCGTCGCCCTTGAGCGAGTCTGCAACCTTGAGAACTGCAGCCTGTGAACGCAACAACGCAACACCGCCGCCAGGCACAACGCCTTCTTCAATAGCGGCTTTGGTGGTGCTCACTGCGTCTTCAATGCGGTGCTTCTTCTCTTTGAGTTCGACTTCAGTTGCAGCACCAACTTTGAGCACTGCTACTCCACCCGACAACTTTGCGAGACGCTCTTGCAACTTCTCGCGATCGTAGTCACTGTCGGTGTTTTCGATCTCAGCTTTGATCTGTGAGATGCGGCCCTTGATGTCTGCATCCGAACCGGCACCTTCGATGATTGTTGTTTCGTCTTTCGTAACAACGATCTTCTTTGCACGGCCCAACAAGTCGAGTGTTGTGTTCTCAAGCTTGAGACCAACTTCTTCCGAGATGACTTGGCCACCAGTAAGAATTGCGATGTCTTGCAACATTGCTTTGCGGCGATCGCCAAAACCAGGAGCCTTGACAGACACGCTCTTGAACGTGCCGCGGATCTTGTTGACAACAAGTGTTGCGAGTGCTTCGCCCTCAACATCTTCGGCGATGATCACGAGTTGCTGACCACCCTGCATAACTTTTTCGAGCACAGGTACCAAGTCGCGCACTGCAGTGATCTTGCCGCCGACGAGCAAAATGTATGCATCGTCAATCACGGCTTCCATACGGTCTGCATCGGTGACGAAATATGGCGAGATGTAGCCCTTGTCGAAACGCATTCCCTCGACGAGATCCATCTCCATGCCAAATGTCTGGCTCTCTTCAACAGTGATAACACCGTCTTTGCCAACTTTGTCGATTGCTTCAGAAATCATCTTGCCGATTTCTTCGTCGGCTGCCGAGATTGACGCAACTTGTGCGATCTGTGACTTTGAATCAACCTCTTTTGCGAGCGAGCGAATGCTTGCAACTGCAGCCTCAACAGCTGCTTCGATGCCACGCTTGAGGCTCATTGGGTTTGCACCCGCAGCCACGTTGCGCAGGCCTTCGTGCACCATGCTCCAGGCCAACACGGTTGCCGTGGTGGTTCCGTCGCCGGCTACGTCGTCGGTCTTTTTGGCAACTTCTTTGACCAGTTCGGCGCCAATGCGCTCGTATGGGTCTTCGAGGTCGATTTCTTTGGCGATCGAAACACCGTCATTGGTGATCGTTGGAGCGCCCCACTTTTTGTCGAGCACCACGTTGCGACCTTTTGGTCCGAGGGTGACACGAACAGCGTCAGCCAATTTATTCATCCCGTTTTCGAGACCTCGGCGAGCTACTTCGTCAAATGCGATGATCTTGGACATGTCATTTCCTTCCGAAAAACCTATGTGGATAAGCGTTAGCACTCTACCGCCGAGACTGCTAACTCAAACGGGGAGGTCGCCCACAGGCAACCCGTGTTCTAACGAATCTTGTTGAGCACCACGTCCGTTCGGGTTTCAGTGGCGCCTTCACGCTGCAACCAGCGCAAGAACGCGTCCAGGCCAGCTGTGCCATCGCAAGCCACCGCCAGGGTCACGTCGGATTCGCCAGTCACATGAGCAGCCCACAACACGTCATCACGCTTCATCAGGGCGTCGTCGAACCCTTGGGTATGGGCCATTCGGGCATCGATCACGGCTTCAAGGGTGCGGCCCAGAGCTGCCTGATTGATATCGACCCTAAAACCCTTGATCACACCGGCTTTGGTAAGCCGACGAACCCTTTCGGCCACGGCATTGGGGGAGAGATGCACCCTGTCGCCGAGCATCTGCCATGAGATTCTGCCGTCAGTTTGCAGAATACCGAGGATTTCTCTGTCAATCTTATCTATCGCCGTGATTTCCGTTGCCATATGCCCCATTGTGCCACAAGATCAACGGTTTCGGTTGCTTATCACGCGCGATACTGAACCCATGCAAAACGAAGCAACATGGACATGGGTGCTACTCGGATTCGAGTTTGTCGGCATCACCGGAATGTGGCTCGTTGGCGCCCGCAAATGGTGGGGCTGGGGCATGGTGCTCACCGGCTCGGCTCCGTGGCTGGCCTACGCGATCGTCTTCAACAAACCTGGCTTCATCGTGATGAGCATCTTCTGGATCACAACCCACAGTCGCAACATGGTTGTGTGGCGTAAACATGCATCGGTTTCAACTATCACCGATCGCACACCCGAACTTATTGCCGCCTAAGCAGCACTGCTGAAAATCTCAGCGAATTAGTTCAGCCGCCAGCGACGGCAGGAATAATCGAGACTGTTGAACCTGCAGGAACTTGTGTGTTCAAGCCGTCCATATAACGAACGTCGTCGTCTGCCACAAACACGTTGACAAACTTGTGCAAGTTGCCGGTTGCGTCAAACAAACGTTCTGAGAAACCTGGGTGAGCATCGTTCAAACCTTTGAGCACGTCGGCGAGTGTTTCGCCATCTACTTGCACGGTTGACACTCCGCCAGAAAGCGGACGCAGGGTGGTGGGGATTCGCACGGTAACGGTCATGTCTCAAACGCTATCTGTCACTTACCAGTTTTTGGTTAGACCGAGCGCCACGAAACATAGGAGGCGAGGGCTAACAATTCATTGCGAGCCACATCGGTTATCGGCGCTTGTTGAATAACCGCAATCGCTTCGTCGGTCTTATTCGAAATCTCGGCCTCAAGCTGATCCAATGCGCCGGTCTCGCGGATCACTCGTTGCACGTCCGTCACTTGAGAATCGGTCAATCGCGCATGACCAACAAGTTGCAGCACCTGCAGCTGAGAAGCATTGGCGTGTTCAGTAGCAATGGCCATCAGGGGAGTCGGTTTACCTTCGCGTAAATCGTCGCCAACGGGTTTGCCCGTTGTTGCGGTATCACCAAATGCACCGAGCACATCGTCGCGCATCTGAAATGCGTCGCCGAGGGGGAGACCATACGCCGAAAATGCCGTCATCAGTTCAGTTGCCCGATCGGGGTTTGCAAGCACTGAACCCAGATGGAGTGGACGCTCAATCGTGTATTTCGCACTCTTGTATCTGCAAACGCGTTCTGCTTTTGCACGGCTTCGTTCGCTTGTGGCCGACCCAAGCATGTCAAGGTATTGACCAACATTGAGTTCAATGCGCATTTCATTCCACACTTGCCATGCGGCATGCGGTTCGCCTTGCAACAACTGGTCGGCATACACATGCACCAAGTCGCCAACCAGAATGGCAACGCCTTCACCGAAGCGTCGCGACTCGCCCGCCCATTCGCTGGCTGCGTGTTGCTGTGTAAATTTGGTGTGAGTTGTTGGTTCACCCCGACGAGTTGCAGACCCGTCCATTACATCGTCATGAAACAACGCACATGCGTGTAGCAACTCAAGAGCTGCACCAGCATCAACAACGCGTTGATCCGTTGCATCGCCACCAGCACCTACAAAACCCCATGTGCAAAATGCGGGACGAAGTCGCTTTCCTCCGGTCAGCACAAGTCGGCTGATCTCGGCCAGTGGGTGACCAAGGTCTTCATCAATCTCTGTCCAGCGCGCATGCTCAAACTCAAGCAATGTGCGCAGCCTCGCGTCGACCCGCGCGGCAATATGCGCAAGTGACTGTGGGGCCTTTGGTGCAATCATCGCAATAACTCTCTACTTAGTCAGCTTCAAGCTGCGAGACGACTTCTTCTATGCGCAGTTTTGCTTTGCCGATTCGTTCACGACACAACTCAATCAATTGCGATGCGCGTTGCACGTGTTCGGCAAGCTCGTCCACGTCTACGTCATCGCTCTCGAGTTCGGCCAAGATCGATTCGAGTTCTTCAATCGCTTCTGCGTAGCCAGTGTTTGCGTCAAGCGTGCTCGCCTTCGCTGCACTAGACGCTGGCTTTTTTGTTGATGCCACTATTTTCCTTCTTTCTCAATTGATTCGATAGCGCTTGTTGTGGAACCGTCAGCAAGCGATGTCACGAGTTGTTGCCCGACTGACAACGATTTAACACTGCGCACCACTTCACCCTTGTCGTTGCGGGTGATAGACCACCCGCGAGCCATGGTATTGACTGGGTCAAGCAGTCGCACTCGGTCGGCAATTGCCTTCACCGTCATGGTTGCAATACCGAGCACTTCGCCTGGGCGGCGGCGCACTCGGTCTGCCTTTACATCCAGGTTGCTCAACGAGCGGGTGAGTGCGGTGGTCACCAGGTTCTTCACACCGATGGCGGTCTCGCTCAGATTGTGTTCTGCTGCTTGCAAGAGTTCGCTTGCATTGCTGGCGATGTCGGCCCAAGCCTGTTCGGTCGCTTGCACAAACTCTTGGACCACTTGGACAACACCTGCAGCGCAAGCAGTTGGTGTTTTAAATGCCTTATACGCAACTTCGTCCGCGATGCTGAAGTCGACTTCGTGACCAATTCCCGTAAACACCGGCTTGGCACACTTGCCGATCGCGGTCGAGGTCTCTTCGGAATCGAAGGCCAACAGATCTACTTTTGATCCACCACCGCGCACCAGCATCACAATGTCAATGTCATCGCGACGGCCCATTCGCGTGATGGCATCCACAATCGTTGGCACCGCAGCATCGCCTTGCACGCGCACATCATGCACAAAAATCTCAAATCCAATACCTGAATTTTCGAGTTCATGCAATGTGTCTGCATGTGCTGCGCTGCCAACACTGGTGATGAGTGCAATGCGCAGTGGCACAACAGGTAATGCAACTCGACGGTTGGCGTCATAGAGGTCATTCTTCTTGAGGCGTTGCACGATCTCGTCGCGCTGGCCAGCCAAATCGCCGAGCGTAAAGCGTGGGTCGATATTGGATGCCTTAAAACTAAAGGAGCCTCGCTCGGGGTAGATGTCACCAACACCAAACAAGCGCACCTTGATGCCATCGGCAAGTGTGAGACGATGCTGATCGAGCAACGGCTTCATTTTCTTTAAACTGAATTCCCATACCGCCACATTGAGCGAAGCCTTCTTATCGCCACTGCGCTCGACGATGTTGAAATAGGTGTGCTTGCCACGCCCATTAAAACCTTCAATCTCTCCCTGCACCCACACGCCTGCACCAAATGCGCTCTTCAACACTCCATTCACAACGTCAATAAATTGGCTAACGGAAAGGGTTGGGTCTTCTTCAGGCAGCAAAGTTGCCCCCGGCCCTCACCTGCGATGCATAAAACCCATTAAGCGCCATCAATTCGTCGTGTGTACCTTGCTCGGTTACGCGACCTTGATCCAGCACCACGATGCGATCGGCATCACGAATAGTTGAGAGTCTGTGTGCAATCACAATCGATGTGCGGTTATGCATCGCGGCCTCGAGTGCTTGTTGCACCAACAATTCGCTCTCGTTGTCGAGATGGCTCGTTGCTTCGTCAAGGATCATTACGGCTGGGTCTTTGAGTAGTAGGCGAGCGATAGCAAGCCGTTGTTTTTCGCCACCCGACAGGCGATAGCCACGCTCACCAACCACGGTGTCGTAAGCGTCGGGGAGTGACGCAATTACATCATGAATCTGTGCCTGCTTACAAGCGTTGATCATCTCGTCGCTCGTTGCACTTGGCCGCGCATACAGCAAGTTTGATTTGATCGTTTCGTGAAACATGTGTGGGTCCTGAGACACAACTCCAATAGCCGCGCGAAGTGAAACACCGGTCAGGTTTCGCACATCGTTGCCATCAAGACGCACAACACCACTCGTCACGTCATACATGCGAGCAATCAACATGGCAAGTGTGGTCTTGCCAGCACCACTTGTGCCCACAATGGCCACGGTAGAGCCAGCATCAACACGCAATGAAACGTCTACTAAAACGTCTGTATCGGGGTCTGAACCCTGCATCACGCCAGCCAACTCAAGCGAAGCAATCGACACGCTTGCACCCGGTGGATAACGAAACGCCACGTGATCAAACTCGATGTTGCCAATCGGTTTCACGATGTCGATCGCGCGAGGTCGATCAGTAATCGCAACTGGTGCATCGAGCACTTCAAATACACGTTCAAAACTCACGAGTGCGGTCATCACTTCGAGTCGAGCATTGGTAAGGCCGGTAAGTGGTTGATATATGCGCTGCACAAATGCGGCCATAGCAACAAGAGTGCCGATGGTAATGCCGCCGGAGATCACCATAAATGCCCCTACGCCATAAATGGCAACGGCACCCAGAGCACCGACCAAGCCGAGTGCCACAAAAAATACTCGGCCATACATGGCGCCCGTAACACCGATATCGCGTACGCGCGATGCTCGACCACTAAAGGCATCAACTTCTTCGCGGTGTCGACCAAATAGCTTGACGAGCATTGCACCGGAAACGTTGAACCGCTCAGTCATCTGCGTGTTCATTGACGCGTTGAGTCCCATTTGTTCGCGCGAGATGTCTTGCAGTCGCACGCCCACACGACGGGCAGGGATAATGAACACTGGCAACACCACGAGTGACAGCACGGTAAGCCGCCACTCGAGCGCAAGCATCGCACCGAGTGTTGTTACCAACACGACGACGTTTGATACAACGCTGCCGAGCGTGCCAGTTACTGCAGTTTGTGCTCCAACCACGTCATTGTTCAGTCGGCTGATCAGTGCGCCCGTTTGTGTACGCGTAAAAAAGGCGATCGGCATGTTTTGTACTTTGTCAAACAACGCAACGCGCAAGTCGTAAATCAAACCTTCACCAATACGTGATGAGTACCATCGCTGCACAATTGACAAAATTGCATCGCCCATTGCAACGACAACCAAAATAATTGTGAGAACAACAATGCGTCGTTTGTCTCCAGCAGGAATGGCTGTGTCAACAATGGTGCGAAACAACAGCGGGGGAACGAGTGCAATGGCCGCAGCGACAAGAATTGAAATCAGAAATCCAATGATCGAGCTTGAATATGGTCGAGCAAATACCACAACTCGGCGCATCGACGAACGGTTCACTTTTGTGCCCGCAATCGCTGATTTATCACCAGGTATGAGGTGGTGTGGGCTCATTCGCATGATGTCAGGCTAAGGCAATGTCGCTGGTTCGCTCGCGCGCGTGACAAGTCTTCTTCTAGGCTGAAACAATGAAATCACACACGCTGGTGTTGCACAAATTCACTCGCGTTGCAGTTTTAACGGCATTGCTCGTACTTGTCAGTTGCGGCTCAAGTGGCACCCCAAACTCGGCCTCAAATGACTCAGCGACGTCTACAGACACAGTTTCCTTTGTGCCGGCAAGTTTTGTCTGGAAAGCCTGCGACGATTCCGCATCAACCACTTCGGTGCAGTGCAGCTCGCTCGAAGTTCCATACGATTATAACAATCCGAGCATTGGCTCATTCACCCTGTATGTCAAGTTGCGCCCAGCCACAAATCCATCACTTCGCATCGGCTCAATGATGGTCAACCCGGGCGGTCCTGGTTTCGGCGGTAGTGCGCTCGCGGACGATTCGTCGTATTACTTCAGCACTGATCTCACCGACCATTTCGACATTATTGCTTGGGACCCTCGTGGAACTGGCAAGAGCACTCCATCTGTTAATTGTGTCGACGACTACGACCAATATTTCGGCATCGACTCTCCGCCAGATACCCCAGAGGAGAAACAGGCACTCATCGATGCTTCACAGGCATTCAATGACGAGTGCATGGCCAACTCTGGTGAGATTCTCCCCTATATATCGACGCAAGCAAGCGCAACCGATATGAACAGCATTCGCCAAGCGTTGGGTGAAGACAAGATTTCATTTTTTGGCTTTTCGTACGGCTCAGAACTCGGTGCGACTTGGGCAACTATGTTTCCGCAAACTGTGCGCGCAGCGGTGTTGGATGGAGCAGTTGACCCAAATGCAACTTCTGCCGAAGCAGGCATGGCACAAGCCAAGGGCTTTGAAGGCCAACTTGCCACGTTTCTCGCTGCGTGCAGCAAAAACAAGGCATGTGAGTTTTATAACGGTGGCAAATCAGAGGCTGCGTTCGACACGCTGCTCCTCGATCTCGATGCCAAGCCACTGGTCGTGAGCGCCGACCGCACGCCAGTCACACAAGGCGTTGCGTTTACCGCGGTTGCTCAAGCAATGTATTCCGATTATTACTGGCCACAACTTGAAAAAGCGTTAGCCGATGCACAGCAGAGCAATGGCGCTGGACTACTCAAGTTGTACGACGATTACTATCAGCGCAAAGACGACGGCAGTTACGGCAACGAGCTTGAAGCATTTCTTGCAATCTCGTGTTTAGATGATCCAGGTGCAACAAGCATTGAAGCAGTCGATGACGCCGTACCAAGTTTTGTTGCAGTTGCTCCCCGACTTGGCGCAAACTTTGGATACGGGTATTCATGTGCACTCTGGCCAGTAAAACCCGCGCTGAAAGTTGGAGTTACTGGTAAAGGTGCTGGTTCAATAATTGTGATTGGTACAACAGGTGATGCAGCAACACCACTGGCATCGACGCGCAAGATGGCTGCAGCACTTGAACAGGGAATCTTGTTGATTGTTGAGGCCAATCAACACACCGGATACGGCGCAAATGAATGCATCAACACTGCGGTTGATTCGTACCTCATTAATTTGACTGTCCCCGTCAGTGAAACAACCTGCAAGAGCTAGTTTGCGCTAGGATTAAGCAAGGCTCACCAAGTCGAGCCACTCGTTACTGAAGTAGTCCACTTGGCCGTCGGGCATGAGCAATACTTTTGTTGGAGCAAGTTGCTCCACAAATTCGGTGTCGTGACTGACCAAAATGATCGCGCCCTTCCAAGCAGACAAGGCATCGGCAACTGCTTGACGACTCGGTGGGTCAAGGTTGTTTGTTGGCTCATCGAGAAATAGCAAATTGTTGCGTCCCACCATCAACATGGCGAGTGCGAGTTTGGTTTTTTCTCCACCCGATAACGTGGCCGACTCTTGAAAGACTTTTGTGCCCGACAACCCAAACATGCCGAGCATTCCGCGCAAATCTGTTTCCGTAAGCCCGAGGCGCACGGGCGCATGTCTGCGCATGTGATCAATGAGCGATGCTTCTGGGTCAAGGTTGTCATGCTCTTGAGCGAAGTACCCGGTTGTTACTTGATATCCGAACTCAACTTCACCGCCGTCAGACTTGCTCTCACCCGCAAGCATTCTCAACAATGTAGTTTTGCCCGCACCATTGAGACCAAGTACCAACAATCTCTCGCCCCGACCCAAGTCAAAACTCACATCATGGAAAATGTCTGGACCGCCAAATGTTTTGCGCAATCCTGTAGCCGTGATCACTGTCTGTCCGGCAGTTGGTGGTTCAGGAAAACGAACTTTGAGTTTCTTATCCTTTGTTGGACCTTCAACTTTGGTGTCTTCAATACGAGCGATGCGCTTTTCGATGCTGTGGGCCATCGCAGCTTTCGAAGCCTTGGCACCGAAGCGATCAACTACACCCTGCAACCGTGCCATTTCTTTTTCTTGCATCGATGCTTTCTTGGCACGCCGTGCTTCATCAGCTGCACGAGATGATAAATACTGGGTGTACGTGCCACGGTATTCAACAATTGATCCGACAGATTCTTCTTGTGGTCTATCTAAGTGCAAAACGCGCGTGATTGCCTCATCCAACAGCTCAAGGTCGTGACTAATTACCAACAACGCTCCGCGGTATTCGCGCAAAAAACCTAAGAGCCACGTTTTCGCATCGATATCCAAGTGGTTGGTTGGCTCGTCCAATAACAATGTGTCACTACCAGCAAACAAAATTCGCGCAAGCTCTACTCGGCGACGCTCGCCACCCGACAAGACACCAATAGACGCGTTCAGCCGATCGGGCTTCAACCCCAAACCAGCAGCTATTGAACGAGCTTCGCTTTCGGCGGCATAGCCACCCTTCGACGAGAATTCATCTTCTGCTTTAGAAAACTTTGCGATGTTCTGTGGCGTCGGTGACTCTTCCATTGTTAAACGCAATTTTTCGATACGCACCAAGTCTTCGTCAATGTTGCGACCAGACAAAACATGCGAGATAGCAGTGTGTGACTCACGTGCGCCAGGAATCTTGGGGTCTTGAGGCAAATACCCAAACCCTCCCTTACGCAATACTTTGCCGGCGTGCGGCTCTACTGCTCCACCGAGCACTTTGAACAGTGTGGTTTTTCCGGCGCCGTTACGACCAACCAATCCTGCTTTGTCTCGCGGCATCACCGTGAAGGATGCTTCCTCCACAACCATGCGTCCGCCAATTTCGACGGAGAGACCTTGGACTTGTAGCACCCACTAAGAGTGTCAGAGGTATGACCCACCAACAACCTGTAACTAAGAAATATGGCGGAAGGGGTGGGATTTGAACCCACGGTGGGCCTAAACCCACGACGGTGTTCGAGACCGTTCCATTCGTCCGCTCTGGCACCCTTCCGTTTTGGAAGGCTATCGGCGTTAGTCGGTGGCGCGCTTTTGAGCGAAAAACTCTTTCAACAACAGTGTTGCCTCGCGCTCACACACCCCATGTTTCACAACTGGATTGTGGTTGAGCCGAGGGTCGCTGCACACGTTGTACAAACTTGATGTTGCTCCGCCTTTGAGGTCGGCGGTTGCATATACAAGAGTCTCTACTCGTGCATTGATGAGTGCACCGGCACACATAACGCACGGCTCCAATGTCACGACAAGGGTGCAATCGTTCAGTCTCCAGCGACCGAGTGCGGTGGCTGCATCGCGCAATGCAAGAATCTCTGCATGGGCAGTTGGGTCACCCGCTGCTTCCCGCTCATTGTGTCGAGCTGCAATGATTTGACCGTCATGCACAACGACGGCACCAACTGGCACGTCGCCAGATTCGCTGGCCAATTGCGCTTGTTGCAGCGCAACCTGCATGGCTTGTTCGTAACTGATACCCATGGCGGAGGAGGTGGGATTCGAACCCACGGAGACTTGCGCCTCACACGCTTTCCAAGCGTGCCGATTCGGCCGCTCTCGCACCCCTCCTAAATAACATCACCGCGGTTTAATGCGACGGTTGCAGGCTATCGCCCAGCGATCAATGCACGCCGCGGCGGTATCGTAACGGTGTTCGCAATAGTGTGAATCCGTCTCCGTCGAGTGAGGTGGCGGTCGGGTCCTGTGCAACGGACGCCCGAGAATCAGGTCAGAGTCGGAAGACAGCAGCCTTCATCGGAAACGTCTGAGTGCCGCAGACCACCTGGCCGTCACTTCAGTCGGCGGAGACGAAAGTGAATTCCAAGTAACACTGTGGTCAGCACTTTCCCAATCAGTGCTATCGAGCGGAAATTTCCCGACGACGATGTGCCGTGCAAACGTGGCGCCATTGCAACACCAATTTCTTCGACGTGATATCCAGCTCGCCCTGCTACGACCACGGTTTCAAAAGTGTCTCCGAGATAATAAGCGGGCAAATTTAATGCGAGTTCGCCAAGCAGGGGTTGACGAATCAACCTGAACCCTGATGTTGAATCTGTAATTATGTTTTTTGTTGCGCGCTGTGCAACTTTTGAAAGCGTCCACATTGCAAATCGTCTTAGCAAACTTGGATCGTGCGTGGTGTTCTCCGAACCAAATCGACTACCTATCATCATGTGAGAAGCGGTTTTATTCGTAGAATCAACCAAATCGATCAGATGACTGGGTAGATGTTGTCCGTCTGCATCGCACTGAATAACTGCAGCAAAACCGTTCTCGACTGCATAGCGAAAACCGCAGCGCAGGGCACCACCCACACCCGAATTCAGTGGGAGCGAAACAACATGGGCACCATATTGGTGTGCAACCTCTGCGGTTTGGTCAATACTCCCATCGTCCACCACGAGAGTCTGAAAACCAAACGTACGAACTTGATCCACGACTTGACCAATGGATTTGGCTTCATTGAAAGCCGGAATGACAACAAGGACATCACTTACTTGCAGCACGGGAATCTTCCGCTGCTTTTTTCTGTAATGCCAAATCCTCATTCAGTTGTTGCAACTGTTTTTGCATACCAGAGATACTGATGGAGAGCTGAATACACAAAGCCAACAGAATTATTATTGCGCATGCGCCAATGAGTGCGAAAGCATCAAGCTGCAACTTTGTGGCAAGTGGTTTAATCAATGGAATCAAGAGTCCAGTAAACGCACTGACTACACAGAGGGTTAGCCAGCCGATTGTGTAACGAAAAGATATTCTTTGGCGCCGAGCAAGATACAAAATTGAAATTGTAAACACCAGTGCTACCACAGCAATTTCAATGGCTTGGACGACCTGCTGGCTCATATGCCAATACTACTTTTTTAGTCGTGACACTCGTTCAATAAGTTGCGGTGCTCCAAGTTTGTTGGCTATCGACTCGAAGCGATCGGTTGGACCCGTCCACAGCCAATCCGCTACATCGCCTACTGGCACATCGGTGATGAGGGTGGCAAGCTGCTTGAACAGAGCGGCATCCTTGCGGTTTTCGCGCAACGTAGTCGCAAGTTTTTCTGCACTGCGAACCGTAACGCCATCGGCAATCCATTGGTTGTGATCATCGGGGATGTTGTCTATTAATTGGTACTTGGCCAGCACGGTTGATGCACTCTTTGCACCCCAGCCTTGCAAGCCTGGAAAGCCATCGGCGGTGTCTCCAACGAGGGCGAGGTAATCAATAATTGACGATGGGCCGACACCGAATTTCTCGACAACTGCAGCTTCATCGATCATGATGTTGTTACGACGGTCAAATTGCACAACGCGCTTACCCTGCACGCACTGACCAAGATCTTTGTCGGGAGTAAGGATGAGCACTTTGTGCACGGTGCGGTCTTCACACGCCACTGCTGCTGCAGATGCAAGCGCGTCATCGGCCTCATACTTTTCCATTGCCCACACAGTCACACCCATGGCGCGCAGAGCGTCTTCGAGAATGGGGATCTGCTCCAGCAACACTGGTTCCATGCCTTCACTTGTTTTGTAGCCGTCGTACAAGTCGTTGCGAAAACTTTCAATCACGTGATCAGTGGCCACGCCAATGTGGGTTGCGCCGTCTTGCAGCAACTGAATTGTTGATGTGAGAACACCAATGGTGCCGGCAAACGGTGGTGGATCTGAATGGCGCGTGGCTTGACCAAAATGTTGGCGATACAACTCATACGTGCCGTCGACGAGATGTACTTGCATGGCAGAAACCTACTGGACAAATACCGCGATAACGGCGCCGATGCAGAGAAACGGGCCGAACGCAATGCGAGTTAACGCGGATGCACGGCGAGTAACGAGCATGCCCCCTGCTGCAATACCGCCGAGGATGAACCCACCGCCAAGACCTATATATACGTGTGACGCACCGAGCCAACCAAGAAACATTGCAAGCACAGGTGCCAAACGCACATCACCACCACCAATGCCACCCTTGCTAAAGGCTGCGAGCAATGCAAAGAGTACAAGCGTGACAACGAAACTTGCGAACATGACGCTGATGCGGCCGTTGTCGTCATGATTGATCGCCGCCAAAGTGAGCAATGGACCCCCAACAATTGCTGCTCGAAAAGTGACTCCACGAGGCAAACGATGTGTCGCATAATCGATGATTGATTGCTCAATGCACATTGCAATCATGAGACCGTAGACAACCATCTCGAGCGAAAAGCCAAACTTGTCAAATGTGATCGCGCCAAGCAATGCTCCAAGCGCTGCAATTGGGGCTTTGTTCATTGGTTTGCGCAGTGCAAGCGCGTCGAGTTTTGTAATAGTTCGTTGTGCTCGCCTGCTGCGGCGTATTGCAATTACTGCGCCGACAAGTGCACTCACTATGGTTGCGAGTTCTGAACCCGCCGACGACACAACTATTCCTGAACGAGTTCGATCAGTGTGCCAAAACTTCCCTTTGGGTGAATAAATGCAACGGTGGTGCCGCGGCTGCCTGGGCGAGGTGCTTTATCGAGCGGAGTTGCACCCGCTGCGATCATTTGCGCTAACGCTTCAGCGCAATTAGCAACGCGATAACCAATGTGGTGCAAGCCTTCGCCACGCTTTTCGAGCGCTTTGGCAACGGGGGAATCTGGCCTTGTTGGTGTGAGCAACTGAATATAGCTTTCGGCAACTTTCAGCAATGCTTCTTCCACACCGTCGGACTCGACCACCTCGCGGTGATCGACTGTGGCACCAAAAGCTCGTTGGTAGTAACTGATCGCTGCTTCAAGGTCGTGCACCGCTATGGCAACATGATCGATTTCGGTGAGTATCACTATTTCCTCCGGAAACGATTGATGTTTTCTTCGCCAACTTTTGCACGCAACTTCGGATCATCAATACCCATGCCTTCACGAGGAGCGAGGCACAACACACCAATTTTGCCTTCGTGCATATTGTTGTGCACTTGGTATGCAGCTTCACCGGTTTGATCAAGCGTGAACACTTGCGACATCACAGGATGAATCATGCCTTTTTGAATGAGGCGGTTTGCTTCCCATGCTTCGCGATAGTTGGCAAAGTGGCTACCGATTAGTCGCTTCAGTCGCATCCAAAAATGGCGATTGTCAAATTCCATCATGTAGCCACTGGTGGCCGCACATGTAGCAACAATTCCTCCGCGCTTGACCACATACATGGAAGCAGCAAACGTTGAGCGTCCAGGGTGTTCAAACACAATGTCCGGATCTTCGCCAACGAGTGCACGGATATCGCCACCAAAACGGCGCCACTCTTTTTCGTTGTGCGTGTTGTCGTCATTCCAAAACTTGTAGTTGGCGGCTTTGCGATCAATCACGGCTTCGCAACCCATCTCGCGCAAAATTTGCGCTTTCTCTGGTGAACTCACAACGCCTACTGGAATACCACCACCGTTGAGCACATATTGCAGCGCATACGCACCGATACCACCCGATGCACCCCAGATGAGCACAACATCGCCTTGCTTCATGTTGGCGCCGTTCTTCGACACGAGCATGCGATAGCTCGTCGAGTTGCACAACGCATTCACCGCAGCTTCTTCCCACGAAAGATGCGCTGGTTTTGGCATCAACTGGTTTGCTTTCACCACCGACAAGTCGGCAAGGCCACCAAAGTTTGTTTCGTAACCCCAGATGCGCTGGTTGTTGCCAAGCATCGAGTCATTGTGTGACGTTGGATCTTGATCGTCGACGTGATTGCAATGCACTGTGATCTTGTCGCCTGGTTTCCAGTTGCGGACTGCCGAACCAACACGCAACACAACGCCTGAAGCATCGCTGCCCATCACGTGGTACGGAAGATCGTGTCGCTTTGCCCATTCGCTCTCGCGAGCGAGCCTTGTGAGCGCACTAAACGTAGAGATTGGCTCAAAAATGGAGGACCACACCGTGTTGAAGTTGATGCTGCTTGCCATCACTGCAATCAGCACTTCGTCAGGGGCGATTTGTGGCACTGGTACTTCTTGAATGTGCACACTTTTGCGCGGGTCTTTCTTGGCAGATTCGACTCCGGCGAACATATCTTCTTCGCTCTTGAGTACGACGGCTGCGCGGTACGTGGTGGGAATTTCTAATGCCGCAAATGTGGCCGAGTCAGCCCCATTTTCGATGGCCTCCAGGATATTTTTCATGAATTCACAGTACAGACCCGAAACCCCTACGCTGTAACCCATGCCAGGTTCATACATCATCGCCGGAGCCCGTACACCCATCGGAAAGATGAGTGGCGCGCTCGCCTCATTTAGTGCCGCAGAACTTGGAGGGTTTGCAATTGCTGCAGCCTTGCAACGTGCGGGGGTACAACCGCACGAAGTCGAGCATGTGATCATGGGCCAGGTGCTCATGGCTGGCCAAGGACAGGTGCCGTCGCGCCAGGCCGCGGCCAAAGCCGGCATTCCAATGAGCGTGCCAAGCATCAGCATTAACAAGGTGTGTTTGTCGGGCCTCAACTCTATTTATATGGCCGATCAAATGATCGCAAGCGGCGAAGCCGACATCGTGATCGCCGGTGGCATGGAAAGCATGACCAATGCGCCGTACCTCGCAATGGGTGCGCGTTCAGGTTTCCGTTTTGGTGATGTGTCGCTGCTCGATGCGATTCAAAAAGATGGTTTGTGGTGCGCATTTGATGCGTGTCTCATGGGCCTCGGCACCGACCGTTACACCGAAGGCAATATCAGTCGCGACGTGCAAGATGATTTGGCAATGAAGAGCAACCAACGTGCTGCTGCAGCTATTGCTGCTGGCAAGTTTGTTGATGAAATTGTTCCCGTGTCGATTCCACAACGCAAAGGTGATGCTCTCATTGTCGACACCGACGAAGGTGTGCGCGCATCTACAACAATGGAGTCTCTTGCATCGCTGAAGCCAGCTTTTGATAAGGCCGGCACGATTACTGCTGGCAACGCAAGCCAGATCAGCGACGCTGGCTCGGCCATCGTGATGATGTCGAAGCGAGCAGCTGAAAAGCGTGGCATCAAGCCACTCGGTGAGTTTGTTTCTTACGGCATGGTTGCTGGTCCTGACAATGCATCACTCTTGCACCAACCAAGTCGCAGCATCTTGCGAGCTCTTGAGCGCGCTGGCAAGAAAGTTTCTGATGTTGACTTGTTCGAGATCAACGAAGCGTTTGCTGCAGTTGGTATTGCATCAATGCGCGAACTCGGCATCTCTGATGACATTGTCAATGTCAACGGTGGAGCAATCGCTCTCGGACACCCAATCGGTATGAGTGGCAATCGCTTGGCACTTACTTTGTTGCACGAACTCAAGCGCCGGGGTGGTGGCATGGGTGCAGCGGCATTGTGCGGTGGCGGCGGACAAGGTGATGCCCTCGTTGTACGCACCATCTAGTGCAACTTTTCCCATCGCCGAAAGCAAACAACAAAGACGCATTGATTGGCACAGTCGGTGCAGCGCTTGCCATGGCCGTTACCTGGCTGGTTAGCGAAGCGATGCTTGACAGTGTCGCACCAATACTCGCGTTGTCGATGGGCGCGTCAGCAGTCATTCTGTTTACGATGCCAACTGCCCCAGCAGCGCAACCAGCGCCGCTGATTCTCGCCCATTGCGTTGCCGCATTTTTGGGTGTTCTGTCCGCGCAACTCATCGACAACACAGCACTTGCTGTCGGTATCGCAGTCGGCGTACATGCTGGCTTGATGGTTCGATTTGGTTACATGCACCCACCAAGCGGTGGCACAGCGTTGACAGCAGTGATTGGTGGCGAAGCGGTTACCGAACTTGGGTACACATTTATTTGGCGACCGGTGTTGTTGAATGCATTACTGCTGGTGTCGCTCGCAATTGTTATCAACGCGCCATTTGCGTGGCGTCGTTACCCCGCAAAAAACTGAACAATCGTTGGAAACTAGCCCTCAATAACTCGCCGGCCCTCAAGAGCACGACCCAACGTCAGTTCGTCCGCATATTCCAGGTCTCCGCCAACCGGTAGTCCGCTAGCAATACGCGTAATCCGCAAGCCGAGTGGCTTGAGCAACCGTGCCAAATACATAGCAGTCACATCACCCTCAGTGTTTGGGTTTGTGCACAAGATCACTTCTTTCACGCCCTCGGTGTCGAGTCGCGCGAGTAGCTCGCGAATCTTGAGTTGCTCTGGGCCAATGCCTTCAAGTGGGTTCATTGCACCCAGGAGCACGTGGTAGCGGCCACGAAACTCACCAGTTTTTTCGATGGCGATGACATCGCGTGATTCTTCAACAACACAGAGAATCGAACTGTCGCGGCGATCGTCATCGCAGATGCGACAGATCGGTCCGTCTGAAAAATTGAAACATCGATCGCAAAAACGCACCAATGCTTTTGCTTCAGTGATCGAATGAGCGAGCCGCTCTACATCCACAGAGTCGCTCTTGAGTAAGTGAAAGGCAATACGCTGCGCACCCTTTGGACCAACACCGGGAAGTCGACCAAGTGCGTCGATCAGTGCTTGCATTGGAGGCGTGTACGCAGAGTTCATAACGCGAGAGAAATCAATCTAGACAACGTTCTACTTTTTCTTTGGCTTGTCAACCAATTTGGATCCAGGAAATGCCTTGGCAAGTTGATCTTCGACCGAAGTAGTTGTTGTTGACTTGGTTGTTGGCGCGCTTGTCAACTGCGAAGGATCTACGTCTTCAAATACTGCTTCAGCAATCTGTTCGTCGGTTGCAACAGGTGCCTTTGCACGAACAGGTGCAGCCGCACTTGGTCTGGTGGTTGGCGCACTGAAAGCAATTGTGATCTTGCGTCCTGTAATTAAAGAAAGTTGAGCCTCAACAGCCGCCACATGTTCTTGGGCCTTGCGTTGGTGTGCGTCGTTTGGCGCACTCACCGTCAGCACACCATCAACACAGCCCACAGCGCTCACTGCGCTAAACACTGCTCTTGCTAATGCTTTGAAACTCGACACCACGTCTGCCCATTGACTCACGAGTTGTTCGTCGGATAATGGTCCAGCGCTTGGTGCGGCAACCGCAACTGTTGCTTTGCCACCCAGTTGCACCTTGCCTGTTGCTGCATTGATTGGTGCAGGTCGCACCATTGGCGCGCTCGCATCTCGAGTGATACCAGCCTCGAGACGCTCGATGCGTGCAATCAAAGACGAGTTGTCGTTGGCGTTGTTGACACTGGTGAGTTTGACGAGTGCGACTTCAATCAATAGTCGTGCATCAGGAGCGTGGCGCATCTCAATCAAAATTTCTCCGAGTACTTCGATGGCGCGCACCACAGTGCTCGCACCCATACGACGCGCTTGCTCGGCAACTTGGGTTTTGCGTTGCTCTGGCAACTGCACCAAGTCGGGTGCCATCAACGACAAGAAGCATTCGCGAAGTTGGCGCACAATTTCTTCGGCCAACATGCGAGGGTCTGCTCCACGTTGGATTGCGGCCGCGGTTGCCCCAAGTGCGCGGCCTGGGTCTCTATCAATAATTGCTTCAACAAACTCATCTGGCGAAAGTTGTTCGTCGGCTTCGCCGCCACCGGCAGCAACAAGTTCGAGTGCCGACAACGTGTCGCGCGCCGAGCCACCGCCCTGTGTGAGCACCTGTGCAATTGCTGCTTCGCTCACTTTTAGGTTTGCATCTTGTATTACCCATCGCACGTGCTCATCAAGATCGTGCATTGGCAACAGATGAAACTGCAAGTGTTGGGTGCGACTGCGAATTGTCTCGCTTACTTTTTGTGGATCAGTAGTGGCCAGCACAAACACCACGTGGGGTGGTGGTTCTTCAAGTGTCTTCAGCAGAGCAGCTTCAGCTGGCTTTGAGAGCATGTGCACTTCGTCCAAAATAAAAACACGGTGTCGACCAGGATTGCCGAGTGACGAACGCTCAATGAGATCGCGCATGTTCTCAACGCCGTTGTTGCTTGCGGCGTCAAGTTCAAGAACGTCGTAACTGTTACCGCTATCGATTGCACCGCACGAATTGCAGATACCACAAGGCTCTCCCTTTTCGGGTTCTTCGCAGTTGAGTACCTTGGCCAAAATGCGCGCAGTCGAGGTTTTGCCGGTGCCACGCGGGCCAGAAAACAAATATGCCTGACCTTCACGATGGTTGATGACGGCATTTTGCAGCGCACGAACCACGTGCTCTTGACCCTTAAGTTCGTCAAAGCGACGGGGCCGGTAGCGGCGATATAACGATTGAACAGCCATCGCCTGCGAGCCTACCTAGACGGTGCCACACCCCTGAAACCTTTTGGCTACCGTTGTATGGGAACAATGATGACGACACCGCAACTGCCACGTATTAGAGCCAGACGAATGGCTTCGATTCTTGGGTTCGCTATTGCTTCATTTGTATATATGGGTGGCACATATATAGGTGGTTTTGGCGCACTTGGGGCAATGGCAAGTGGCGCAGCCGGCACAAATGAAGTCACCACATCCAATCCCGTGCGAAATCAAATCGTGCAGGTGCAACCTCCGCAAATTCAAATGGTGTTTCGAGACGCAATCACCGACATCGGCAAAATGGGTCTGACCGTCGTATGCAATAACGAGTCGGTAGGCATTGCTCTTCCACAACTAGGCGTCGATAGCAAGACTGTCTCGGTTGCACTCACCACTGCCTTTGCCGCTGGAGAATGTTTGATCGACTGGAAACTTGCTGACGGCTCGCAAGGCTCGATTCCATTTACTTCACAAATTGTTTCCGAAACAACAATTCCTGCTGCCGAGAACGCCACTACCGACACCACACTGCCGGCTGTTATTGGTGAAGTCGTAGCGCAGTCTGCAGGTGGTGGGCCACGAGTAGGCGGCTTACTTGGTCTGCTTCGAATCTTCGAATATCTTTTAGTTGCCGCGATCTTTGGTGGATTACTTACCGTGACGCTCGCATGGCCAGAGGGCATCGACTATGGCGTGTGTTTGCGTTTCTTTCGCATCACGTGGTTGCTTGCCGTAGCCACGATGTATCTCATCGTTGCCATCACTTCAATGCGCAACTCCGACAACACGTTCATTGGTTCACTCAATCCGTTTAGTTGGTTTGGTGCACTTAACGATGCGGCCGGTTTGATATTGCTGTTGCGATTTGCTCTCGTTATCGGTTCGTTCTGGGTCACATTTCAACCAGCACGCGTTTTTGAGCCTGCCACTCAAGTGCCGGCCATCACGTTGATCACTGTGATGATGGCAACCTTTGGTCTCACACGAATCGGCCAACATGTTCCGCTCTTCAACTACATCTTTGGCATTGCCCATGCACTCGCTATCGGCATGTGGCTTGGTGGATTGCTATTGCTTTCGCGCACAGTGCTCAATGCTCCGGGTGAAGCAGATCTGTTGAATGCAGTACGTGGATTTACCCGCATCTCGGTCACACTTATTGTCGTCGCGATCGCCACAGGTGTGATGCAGGTATATCTGCTTGACAGTTTCAATATCTTTTCTACTGGTCACGGCCGGCTCAACTTGCTCAAACTCATAGTTGTTTCGGGAATGGTATGGATCAGTTTGATGTTCAAGAATTTCGCCGTTACACGACTCTCCAAAGAATCTGAACTCACGAGCAAGATGGCATGGAGGCTCAGGCGTGCTGTGTCAACCGAACTTCTCGTTGGCATCCTCGTTCTCGGTTTAACTTCGTGGATGGTGCCGATGCATCCGCCGCAGGCTCGTGCATCAGGTGCTGGACCAACGGTGCCCTACGCGTTTCGTGAAGACCTAAAAAATGATCGCTTTCACGTCATCATCTCGCTCACACCTGGCACAACCGGGGTGAACGCAATGCGCATCGAGTTGCTTGAGCCGTCGCGCATCAACAACTTTGTTGTCAAGCTCATTCCATCCGAGATCGGCTATGCGGGTATTGCCATCAACGTACCCCTGAAGCGCAGAGGTGCTGCAATCGTGATGGGTGACGGTTCATTCACTTTGCCAGTCGCTGGCGTTTGGTCAATCGAGATAAGTGGCGCTACTACAACTGGTGAATTGATCCCGCTTGCCACGACAATAAACATCACCGAATCTGCAGTGGTACCAACAACCACGCTTCCAGCAGAAATAGCACCTGCAACCACTCTTGCTGGCGGTTGATCGGTCGCTAATCTTGTCGAGGTGAGTAACAACTCGATGGACGCAAAACTGCAGGACCTGCAGTCTCGTAAAGACCAGGCATACAACGCTGGATCACCCCGCTCAGTCGAGCGCCAACACGAAAAAGGCAAGTTGCTCGCTCGCGAACGCTTGGCGATTTTGCTCGACCCAGACAGCTTTCACGAACTGGATTTGTTGGCTCGCCACCGTGCGCATTCGGCAGGTCTTGAGGAGCACCCATATACCGACGGCGTGATCACGGGTTGGGGCACGATCGACGGCCGCAAAGTATTTGTATTCAGCCAAGACTTCACGGTGTTTGGTGGCGCACTCGGCGAAGTGTTTGCCGAAAAAATTCACAAGTTGATGGACTTGGCGCTCAAGGTTGGTGCGCCTCTCATTGGTCTCAATGACGGAGCAGGCGCACGAATTCAAGAAGGTGTTGTGTCGCTCGCAAGCTATGGCGGCATCTTTCATCGCAACGTTCAGGCATCTGGTGTTATTCCACAAATCTCGGTCATTCTCGGTCCATGTGCTGGTGGCGCCGTGTACTCACCTGCCATGACCGACTTTATTTTCATGGTGCGCGAGACAAGCCATATGTTTATTACTGGCCCAGATGTTGTCAAGACCGTTACTGGCGAAGACGTGACGCTCGAAGAGTTGGGCGGTGCAATGAGCCACGCATCAAAGAGTGGCGTAGCCACATTTGTGAGTGCCGACGAGCAGTCGTGCTTGCAAGATGTGCGTTTCTTGCTCAGCTTCTTGCCACAAAACAACATTACCGAGCCGCCAATTGGCGAGATTACCGACGACCCTGCCCGTTTGTGTGAGTCATTGCGCACCATTCTTCCTCCGTCGGCAAATCAGCCATACGACATGAAGAAGGTCATCACCGAAGTGATGGACGATGGCGAGTTTTTTGAATACTTTCCACATTGGGCAAAGAGCATCGTGTGCGGTTTTTCGCGACTCAATGGTCAGTCGGTTGGCATCGTTGGCAATCAGCCAATGATCTTGGCTGGTGTGCTCGACATCGAGTCGAGTGAAAAGGCTGCACGCTTCGTGCGCACATGTGATGCATTCAATATTCCGATCATCACGTTTGTAGACGTACCTGGTTTCCTTCCCGGTGTCGACCAAGAATACGGCGGCATTATTCGTCACGGCGCAAAGTTGTTGTATGCATACTGCGAGTCGACAGTCCCACGCATTCAGGTCATCACACGCAAGGCCTATGGCGGTGCATACGTGGTCATGAACTCGAAATCGATTGGCGCAGACTTGGCATATGCATGGCCAACTGCAGAGTTGGCAGTGATGGGCCCACAAGGCGCAGTCGAGATCGTGTATCGCCGCGAATTGCAAAATGCTGCCGACCCAGTGGCACGTCGTGCCGAGTTGGTGAGTGAATACACCGAAAAGTATTCAAACCCCTACGCAGCAGCAGAGCGTGGTTACATCGACGACGTCATTGATCCGGCCGAAACCCGTATCAAATTGATCGCTGGTCTGTCAATGTTGCAGTCAAAGCGCGAAGAATTGCCGCGCCGCAAACACGGCAACATGCCGCTCTAACAAGAAGCTTCTATGCAACACAGCATCTCACCTCAGCCGACCGAACAAGAAGCGATTGCTATTGCGACGGCTTTGGAAGCACTGTGGCCAAAAGTGCAACCTGCAGCCGAACGTGAAACACCCAATACTTCGTGGCGATTTAGTGGTCGCTGGTGGAGTGACTCAAGTGTGATCCGACGATCGCGCCCTGGGTTTTAGTTTTTTGAACCCACCACTTTCAGACATTCGAGTGGTCGACATCTCGACAGTGTTGGCTGGCCCAAACTGTGCGCGTTACCTCGCCGACTTTGGTGCAGACGTCATCAAGGTCGAGCGACCAGACACCGGTGATTCGTTGCGTGGCATGGCATGGCGCGACCCCCGCGACGGCGAGGGCCTGTGGTGGAAACTCGTCAACCGCAACAAGCGCAACATCGCACTCGACCTCAAAGACGAAAGTGACCGAGCGATCTTTTTAGAGCTTGTTGATAAAGCACATGTGCTTGTCGAAAACTTTCGTCCAGGCACACTTGAGCGACTTAATCTTTCGCCAGACATGTTGCTGGCGCGCAACCCAAAGCTTGTGATCGTTCGAGTCTCCGGCTTTGGTCAAGACGGTCCTTACGCATCACGCCCAGGTTTTGCATCGATCGCGGAGTCGATGGCTGGCCTTGCAGCAGTGAGTGGTGAGCCCGACGGACCACCGATGTTGCCCGCTATTGCGCTCACCGACGAAGCAACCGGCATCACGGCTGCTTTTGCAACCATGGTTGCGTTGCACTCAGGTGTTGGCCAAGTAGTTGATGTCAACTTGCTCACCACAGTATTTCAGCTGATGGGCCCTGTCATTTCGTTGTACAAACTCAGCGGCGAGTTACAGCCCCGACTTGGGTCGGGTTTGCCGTATTCAGTGCCGCGCGGCGTCTATCAGTGCAGTGATGCAAAGTGGGTTGGGGTTTCGGCATCAAGTGACTCAGTTGCAGCACGTGTCATGGAAGTTTTGGGTGTTAGTGGCGATGCTCGGTTTTCAACATTTGCCGGACGCATGGCCAATCGTGAATTACTCGAACAATTAATGATCGACTGGTGTGCTGCACGAACACGAGATGAAGTTGTGGCCACACTTGCTGCTGCAGAAGCAGCCGTTGGTCCTGTCTTTGACATGGCCGACATTGCAACCGACGAACATTATGCAGCCAGACAAATGATCCCTGTAGTTGGGTCAACCCCAATGCAGGGACTCATTGCTCAACTGTCAAAAACCCCTGGTGTACTCGGCTGGGAAGGTCGACCGCTTGACGCAGACCGAGAAGACATCCTTAAGCGTGGATGGAAGCAATAGGGCACGACACACCCGTGCCACCAATGCCGCAATAACCATTTGGATTTTTCTCCAAATACCGTTGGTGATATTCCTCGGCCATAAAAAATTCGGTTGCCGCAATGACTTCGGTTGTAATTCCCGGATATCCAGCAACACTTAATTGCGCCGCATATACATCTTTGCTTGCAAGTGCCTCGACGCGTTGAGTCTCGGTCGTGTACATGATCATGCTGCGGTACTGCGATCCAACATCGTTGCCCTGGCGCATGCCTTGGGTTGGGTTGTGCGACTCCCAAAATGTTTTCAACAACATCTGATACGTGATTTGGGCAGGGTCAAACACCACCCGAACCACTTCGGCATGTCCGGTATCTAGGTAACAAATGTCTTTATATGTGGGATTTGCGGTGTGGCCACCGGCATATCCAACCGCAGTCGACGTCACGCCTCCTAATTGCCACAACAAACGCTCGGCACCCCAAAAGCAGCCCATTCCAAAGATCGCTGTTTCAAATCCAGTTGGCATTTGCGTGGTCATACTGTCAGGCTAGAGCACAATCATGAGCAACTTTCAGCCCACCACGCGAAACATAGAAATTGCCGATTTGGCCCGGGTACTCGAGATTAATAATGCCAACACGCCTGGCGTGAGCGAACTAACGATGTCCGAACTTGAAACTGACATTAAAAATTGCTTGCATGCACTAGCGATAGAAAACGAAAAGGATGAAGTCTGTGCCTTCTGTATCACGTTTGCTCCGGATGCTCCAGATGGCGGTGCCAATCATCAATGGTTCGCTGAACGGTTTGAGAGTTTTGTGTATCTCGACCGCATAGCAATTGATTCCAACCACCAAAACCGTGGTTTCGGTGCACTGCTCTACCAATCAGTTGAGCAACACATGCTCAATTTGGCGGAGCATTCACTCTTATGTTGTGAAGTAAATCTAGAGCCACCCAACCCAGGGTCGCTGCGCTTCCACAAGCGCATCGGCTTTTCTGAGGTTGGTCAACACTCACCACAACAGGGATACGTCGTATCGCTACTCCAGAAGTCAATTTTCTAAAATTGAGATCGGCGCTGAGGTCGCATACCAAATTGCATCACGTCATTCGCGCTAACCTCATCTGGTGAAGAAGCTGTTGGATGTTGAAAAAACTCGGATTGACTACTATGCCGACAATCAACTCAACTCGGTACATCGATCTTCATTGTTGGTACCTGTATTACCTAACAGCGAAGTATCTATTAGTTTTTTGAATCACTTTCTGATTAAGCGACAAATCCGGTCTGTTGGATGCAGAATCACTGCGATTGACGAAGCTGGTGCTCGGTTGGGTTCGCACCTCACAGTTATTGATGAACCTCGTGTGTACACAATGTACTTGCAACGTGATTTCAACCAAGATGCTGCAAGTTTTTTGGTTGAGTTCTACTCATCCGTGAATATTTTCATAGCATTTCCGGCCGTTATGGTTAATCACCGAACCCAAAATGCCATCAGCAGCGTCCACTCATTCAATAGAGTGCTCGCCGATGTGTTTGAGGACGACGATATTAATGGAACACATGTTCAAGAAACTGCAATTGACATGGCCCATGATCCAAATTTGTCTACATTCTTTGTATTGTCTGCTGGACCATACAATCTGCAGTCACCCATCACCCTTCGATTGAGTACGCGTGATTCAGAATTAAGTCATACGCTAAATGTGAATATCCCGAGATTCACTCAACAAGTTTTCGAATTGAAACACATTGTGCCCACTTGGTCAAACCTTCAGGGAACATTGTTTATCGATCAACCAGATCAGAAATTGTTTTATGGTCGCCTATTTGTCGGACAGATTGCCAAGGATGGATCCTTTGTCGGGAACCACTCATATTATGACTCATCGCACGTTGAAGGTGAATATTGGGACAACAACAACCCCTCCTTCAGAACATACCCAATAATCAATGAGCTTGACACGCTTATTCGGTTCTACCCAATTATGTCCCCATCCGAATTGGAAATTACAGTCATTTTTAATGATGCAAGTGGATTGCAATTGGCTAAATCATCTTCAATGAAGCTCACATCTCCAGGCAATAACAACTTTGAAATTGATATAAAAAAAACTGCATTTAAGATTGGTGTCGATATACAGTCGCTCAACTCATTTACTGTCCAGGCGTGGCCAGCTAGTGGAAACACACCGACCCGTGTTAACCATCAAGTGGTTTATGGAAGATCGGCGCTAGAAACTTCAATCAATACTTCGCTGCAGAATTACAGCGTATTTCACTCGAAATCAAAGCTGCGCACTTCATGGGGGCAACTTGTTAATTCTGAAGAATTTGAGACATGGCTGACCATTACGAATGACGGCAACGCGGCAGAATTTGAATCTCTAGATATAAATTTCTACGATGAAAGTGGATACCTCGCCACTGAGTCAATAAACGTCTCATTTCAATCTGCGAAAGTAGTAAATGTAAGGGACATGATGAAGAGACTTAATTTGGTCTCAAAAAGTGAGTTCGTTTGGTATGAATTTGAAGCTACGAACAGCTTTATGACGGCTATGTCTCTTTTTCTTCATATTAAATCTGGCAATTGCGCAGGAGAACATAATTTTTAGGTAACAACGAAGGATTTGGTTGGTTTGAAGAGCAAAATTTTGAGGCTGCGACCATGGATTGAGTATCTGATGCTCGCGCTCATTTTTGGGTTGGTTTTATCTCTTCGGATTCGAAGTGCACTTTTCCGACTTCCACCCGACCCGGGCTATTACATGTTTGATGATGCGAGGCATGCAAGTTTTTGGAAAGTGTTTTCATACAATTCTTGGGAAGGATACATTTCAATACTTCCGCGGCTACTAGCGATTTCAACAGCACCGTTTTCACTCGCGTATACGGCAATTTTCGCGTCACTCATTACAACTTTGATTTGGGTTCTTACAGGGGTCACTGTGTTTGCTGTACTACGCATTCTCACAAAGAGTTCGCTACTAGCGCTGCTTGGAAGTGCAATTGTAGTGTTGGTGCCATCTGCAAGCGAAAGCAGTATTGGAAACTTTGGTAATGCTAAGTGGCAACTCTTTATCCTGACCTCTGTTATTTCGGTCTGTCCAAAGTTTTTTGTGAGATTTAAAAAGGCTTCGATCACAGTCTTTATTGTTTCTGGACTATCTAATCCATTGGCAATTGTGGCCATTGTCCCACTTTTAACTGCAATGAAAAATAAGAGCTCTAAAAATTCAAGAGTTTCAGGAATACTTATTTCTTGTATGGCTTTTACTTTTGCGTTACAAGTTCTGGCGTTTCGAGCATCCGGAGCAAACAGAGTTAGACCCCAGATTGTTCGATGGAAATGGGGTGAATTTTCAACTTTTTGGGATTTTAATTTTCTTTTTCCATTGCTGTTGGCAGCTGTCGTAGTTGGCATTTCGTTATTGTCGTACTTTTTGAGTCGAGAAATTTTGTGGACGCCCGTCAATATCGCCATAACTTCATTGGCGATTGTTGCAATCAGTTACATTCAGGGAGGACTGGCAGATAGATACTTTGTAGCTCCAACAGTGCTCAGTTGGCTTTCACTTATTTTGTTGTTTCATGAATCAAGCGGTGTTACTAGAGCAATTACTCGCACTCTACTCTTTGCTACTTCATCCATATTTCTCATCGGTTCCATTACTTGGTTCCAAGCAAGTAGTTACCTAAATTCGGGACCGACTTGGAGCAGTGAGATAAGCCGAGTTCGAATTGAATGCATGCAGACTGGTGCCGAGTGGATTGATGTGAATTTGTCGCTGGGTTCGGTCGAGGTTCGTTGTGAAGATGTCTGATCGATTTTTTCGACCACGCACTGAATCTCTTGTAGTACCATGATTTAATTGGATTCGATTAAAATTAGATCAGATATTCAAGGCTTGCGAGGGCTGGCTGTTTTGGCCGTGGTCGCATACCATGCACAACTTCCGCTGCCTGGCGGATTTGTTGGCGTTGACATGTTTTTTGTCATTTCTGGATGGGTGGTCACAAATACGGTAATTCGGCAGGTGTCGGAAAATAGTTTTTCAATCAACTCTTTTTACAGTAAGCGAATTAAGCGCCTAATACCAATGTTGACCGTTGTGAACTTGGCAACCCTATTACTGGTTGTTATTTTTCTCTCGCCATTTGGCGAAATTCAAAAAGCATTATCTACAGTTCGTTGGTCAACTTTTTTTGGAGCAAATATTGAGTTGCTAAGAACAGACTCATACACCAACTTAATTGGGAATCCATTCCGACATCTTTGGTCTTTGGCGGTGGAAGAGCAGTTCTATTTATTTTATCCATTGCTTGTTTTTGCAATCAGAGCACTCAATACTCGACTATTTCATCTCCAATTTGAAAAAACTCTCCGCGTGGTATCGGTCGTAATTCTTTTTGGTTCAGCCGTTTATTGTTTGTCATTGTCTTCCCATGGAATTGGAACTACCCCAATCCGCATGGCGTTTTTTTCTATGCCTTCGAGAATGTGGGAGTTCGCTTGTGGGGTAATTTTGGCGACTTACGGGGGACGCGTTCATCGAATTAACTCGTTTATTAGCTCAGTTCTTGGCCTTATCGGAATATTTTTGCTGCTGTGGTCGTTCACAGCATTCAACGCTCTCACCGTTTTCCCTGGGTGGGCAACCATTGCGCCAGTTTTGGGTACGACCCTCTTATTGCTCAGTGGTGAAACGAGCACCATCGTTGAGAGAATTCTTTCATTTAAAGCTTTCGTCTACTTTGGCAACCTCTCCTATGGGTGGTATCTCTGGCACTGGCCCTTAATTGTTGTGACCAAAATTCTTTTTCCAAATAATGATTTTTCACTCATCATTGCGGCGCTTGTTGCGCTTGTTATTGCTCAAATTTGTTTTGTCATTTTTGAGAATCCAATTAGAAAATCGGTACGAATTGGTCGGGGTAAGTCATTTCTCATGCTGGGAACTTCATGTTTGCTCGTCTTTTGTGTGACTACCGGGATTCACGTAATCGCTCGAAATGGTTTTGGACTGCAATCAGTAGTTGAAATTGATATGAGTGCACAACGTGACACCGTCTTGCGAAATCGAAAACAGTGCTCAATAGAAAATGAGCAGGATGCTTCACGTTTTGTTTATTTGAGTGCTTCTGATTTTCTTGAGTCATGTTCAAACGGCGTGGTATTGCAAGATCAGCAGAGACCAGACGTCCTTTTGGTGGGTGACTCACAGGCGGATTCATACGCAGATGGACTATTTGAGGCTGGAAGTCAGCTAGGTCTGTCAACTTTTGGGTATTTTGCAGATGGGTGCCCGTTTATCGCTCGAGCACCGCTTCGAACTAGCGAATACTGCAATGACGTCAATCAACATGTGTTGTCGATTATTTCGGAATTGCAACCTAAAATTCTTGTAATCACCAATAGATACGATTTTCTTGCTACAAACTTAGATGAGATGAATAACCGTGTGCCATTCGCCGATGGATCACTTCCCAAAAACTATTCGGAACAACTTAGTTCTATTTCGTTGTCTCTATCAGACATGGTTACCACGATTCATCCCTCAATAAGCAACATCATTATTGTCACAGATTTGGCGAATCCTTCACTACCACCAAGAACACTCTTCGAAAGGACTTCGTTCGCAAGGAATGCGGGTAATGACCCATATAGTGAAATTCGTGCAGTGCGAGACGAGGTCAATGTTCCGATTCAAAACCTTTTAGGTAGTAAACAGAATTTTAGGCTTCTGAATTTCTCTCATGAGCTCTGTGATGCGTCTGATTTCTGTTCTGGTGTTAGTGCAGGTCTTCCGATTTTTATTGATGAAAACCACTTGAACGCAACGGGCAGTAAAAAGTTAACTCCAGCTTGGATTGAAATCCTTGATTAAGCAAATAAATGATTACAAACTTTGGGGACTCACCCAGCACCAGGTCTGACACGCAACCTTGCGCGAACTCGGCTGAGTGGCTTTTCTACTGCAAAATAGACGATTACTGCATACCCAAATATGATCACCAGGGCAAGCAACAACCTGACTTTATTGTTCATAACCAAATTCGCTGGAGAAAGAGCACCAAATACTAAGACGTGAATCAAATAAACAGAGTATGAAACTAAACCAATAGAACGCAAAATGCGTATCGAGAAGATTTTGTTGGCAAAAGTTCCTGGATAAGAAGCAGCCATGATGACAAAAGCAGACGCAATTGCTACTGCAGTCAGGCCCCCCTGATAGTTCCAAGAGTCCCCATTGTCAACGGCCCACATGTACCAACTCAAAAATATTATTGACGGAGTGAACGTCCAAAAAATTAGTTTTTTGGGTTGTACAATTTTGCTCTTACGATAGACACTTGCTAGTGCTCCCACAAAAAAGGAGTCAAATCGGAGATCCGTTCTAAAATATAACTGGATCCAGTTTTCCTCAATTCCTCCACTATGAAGAATCGAAATTTTTGCACAGAATGACCAGATAATCAAAGAACAACTGAGACAAACCAGAAAGCGCTCAATACTGATCTTGGTTGCAAGCCACCTGTGCACTAGCGCTATCACTGCAACTATGAAGTAGAACTGCTCTTCAACCGACAACGACCAAATAATCCCTAGATGTTGGGATCGTTCTATCTTGGTTATGATCGCCCAATTGATCACAGAAAAAATCGAATAAACAACTGTCGTTCCAAAAACATACAAGTTGTCACCTGATTTGATCGCCCAAATCAATGCAGTAAGAAGAAAAATAAGAAGTGGTGGCATCAGACGAATTTCACGACGTAAAAAGAATTTAAAAAAATTTATACTTCCGGTGTCCTGGTGTTCCCTGAGTAGCAGAGCGGTGATCAAAAATCCGCTGAGCACAAAAAACATGTCAACTCCGATGAACCCACCCTTGCTGACTGGGTCTATTAATCGTGGCACTGAGGGCCAACTTTCGGCAAGATGAAATCCAAGAACCGCAATGATTGCGATTCCTCGGAAACCATCTAGCGAACCCATTCTTTGACTGTCAACTAGCAAGGGTTGAGACTTGTTAAGTGCGTTGTCTCCAAACGGCATTTATACGAATGTAGTCGGATTACAAAAACACAATAGCTATACCGAATATCTGAGACTCAATGAATTAATCCCATTTTCTAGTATCGCATGGTGCGCTCGGCCGGAGTCGAACCGACAACCTTCTGATCCGTAGTCAGATGCTCTATCCATTGAGCTACGAGCGCTTAACAATGCCTCAGTCTACTTGCCACCGCGATAACGACTACACGAATTTTTCTACTTCCAAGGACCCCAGCCGTTGTTGCGTTGGTACATGCGGTAAGCAGCGGCTGCATTGAGTCGAGGGTCGAGCAATTGATTGGCCGAGATAACGCCGACTTCGGGAAGCCACAATTTGTGCCAGCGATAGTAAATCTGAAAGAGGCCATAACAACACTTACTCCGGCTGATAGCCCCAGGTTGATATTTGCTTTCTCGGTGTGCGATGAAGAGTGCGCGCTCCTCAAGGTCATCGGGCCACGCATCTCGAATGATTTGAATAACTTCTGCTTGTGTGTACTTGGGGATGGCAGGTGTGGTTGCAACTGGTGTTGACTGACCAGGCACACATACTTCGTCACCAATCAAAATTTTTGTACTTGTTTTTGCACCGTTAAGTTTCAGTAAGCGATTCAGCGTGATCTCTGATTTTCCGGCAATTGACCACCATGAATCACCGCGTTTAGCAATGTATGTGCTCGGGCAAGATGCAGCATCAACTTGCTGTGGTGACACAACACTGCACACGAGTGCAGCGGCGCACAGGAGCATCAACCTGTTACGAACAATCATGGCGGAGAGGGTGGGATTTGAACCCACGGTCCGGTTTACCCGGACAACGCCTTAGCAGGGCGCCCCATTCGGCCTCTCTGGCACCTCTCCAATTGATCTAACTTGTGCACAACCCTACAAACGAAAACGAACTAATGCTCCGCCATTTACGCGCTGTTAGCCAAACTCACATTCTGTCTGAGGGAAACTCAACCAAATGCCCTCCTGGCCTGCAGCCGCCCACTTCGGGAAAACAGGCGGCACGGGATGATCAAGTGCTGCGCGTTTTGAAGCGAATGGAGTCAGATTGAACATGTTGATCAATGACCAATCCACCGCCGAACCCACGACTCCGTATTCGTCATAAGAAATGACTTTACTTTGTATGTCAGCAGCGTCGGTTGTTACCAAAGCATTGATGGGCATATCTGGATTCATCTTTTTTACAACACAATTCACTGATTCCCAATCGACTGAGTTTGGAACCGCAAAATTATCCCAAGCTCTATAACCTGAATTTACTAGTCCGCTGATCAGCAGAAATGAGAGTAAAGCAACCGGAATAACGTTCCATCGTTTTTGACCCAGTTCAAATGAAATAAAAACGCTAAATCCGATACTTGACCACAACATGATTTGAAATGGAAACAACAGTCGATAGCTCGCCCAATTTTCGGTAGGTATCACCACAGCAGCTGCAATCAAGCATGTTGCTACACAGATCAACGAATTTACAAATAGATTCCGCCGTATCAGAATCGGTGCAATAAGCAACAACAACGCAAGCACCAACGAGGACCTGAAGTTGTTCGTAGTAGCAGGCACTCCGAGATTGATGGCTCGCGGAATAAATGTGTCAATAAACCAGCCCAAACTATGGCCGAACGGTTGCGAGAAGGATCTTTTTTCTGATCCTGAACCTAAAAATCTAACAAACATAAGATTTGCAAAAAGAGCTAAACCACAGAATGCAAGCACATAAAAAAACTTTCGTGCTTCGAATGTTTTCTTTGTAGCCCAACTCTGACAGGCGACAAAAATAACCGGGAGTACAGCAAGCATCACACAGTGTTGATACGTGAATGCAGAAAGCAAGATCAGTATGAAAGCAACTGACATTCTTCTTTTCCAACTTTTGTCATCCAATGACGCAATCAAATAGCCAGCAATTAAAGCGAGAGGCATAGCTATATGGAGGGTGCTCTGAACGGCCCATGTTGCCGCATTTGGTGATGCAGGAACCACAAAAACAGTAAGCCCGATGAGACAACCTGCAATCAGGCCATAATTCTTCGAATCCTTGGATATCAACTTGTAGACAATAAGTGCTAGGACGCTTGCTGTGGCTGCAAGTACAACCACGTTTACGATTCGAAGATACGTCAAGTCGCTGACGGAACGAACAGGCGAAAAAAGCAAATCACCAATCACTGCAGGAATCACGCGACCAGAATTAAAGAAGCTTTCACGAAAATGATGGATTTTTGCAACACTTTGTACTACGAGTGTGTAATCGTCAAGACGCCCGTACTCTCCACGCACTGAACGTCCGAATACCAAGAATCCAACAAACAGATTAAATACAAAAATCCCTACGTGAACAGGGAAAAGTTTTTTGATCAACTCCAATATGGCGGAACGGGAGGGATTCGAACCCCCGGGCCTTTTGAGCCGTCCGCTTTCAAGGCGGATGCGTTTGTCCACTCTGCCACCGTTCCGTCGATGAACGCTAGCGCGCGATCCGTGCTCTGAGTGCTGTAACCCAATCATCTGCTTCGCGCCACCGAGCATCAGCGTGCTCGCGCGCAGTATGTGCCTGTGCTCCTGCCGCAGGGTACGAACCAAGAAATTTTACAGCCCCTTGTTTGGCGTGTAGGTCACGTAACACATCTGCCACCAACTCATCAGTGACATGCCCTTCACAATAAATGATAAAGCAATAATCGCCAAGCCCACCACGCTTGGTTGGCCGTGACAACAACTGCGACAAGTTAATTCGACGTGCTGCAAATTCTTGCAAAATTGAAATCAAACTCCCTGGTTCGTCGGCACGCTGGAACACCACGAGTGCTGTGCGGTCGTGACCAGTGGCAACCGGAATTGAATCTTTGCCTACCAATACAAACCGGGTTTGGTTACCTTCATGGTCTGCAATGTTGCTTGCAATTACTTCAAGGTTGTAAATTTTAGCAGCATTGCGAGGTGCAACTGCTGCAAAACCACTCGATGGCTCTCCGCTCACCAATCGCGCAGCTTCGGCTGTCGAATTAGCCGCATGAAGTTCGGCATGCGAAAGATTGTTGCGGATGTATTCGTGGCACTGCGCTGTTGCAACGGGGATAGACAGCAGCGTCGTTACATCTTTTAGGGAAGTTCCCTTTTTAGCCAAAATACAGTGTTCAATGTCCAGCACAACTTCACGCTGAATAAGCAATTCGTGATCGAACACAAGAGCGTCTTGGGTGAAATTCACCGTTCCCTCGATTGAGTTTTCGATTGGAACAAAGCCAAGCGACACTTCGCCACGATCGACTGCATCGAGCACATCGGGAACAGTCCGGAAAGGAACCAGCTCGCATCCAGCCAAATCAGGTTGCGTCAGCAATGCTTGCTCGGTAAAAGTTCCAGCTGGTCCAAAGTACCCAATGCGTTGTTTGGCTTTAGTCACAGCGTCAAGATTAGGCGCATGGAGTCCAGATCCTTGGCTGATATTTGAGCGCTGAAATTTCGATACGACTCGCCACTAGCCTAAACGTATGTACGAATACGTTGCATTCAACCCCTATAACTCAAGCCCTGAAGCACTTGCTGTCGAGTTGTCTAAGAAATCGGCAGACGGTTGGGAAGTTGTCAACATTGTTCCAACATTTGATGGCAGATACTGCGCATTTTTGCGCCGACCAACGAATTCGGCTGTGCCAAGTTCTGACGGAGCCAGTAACCCATCAACCCCTGTTGCAAGCGCAGCAACTACAAGTTCTGCAGCGGCTCCAGCTGCTTGGTATCCAGATCCATCCAAGCGCTTTGAGTTGCGATACTGGGACGGCGCTGAGTGGACAGAACATGTTGCTCGCGGCGGACAGCAATTTACCGATCAACCAGTGGCCTAAAACGACATGAGGGCAACCTCCATTGGTCATGCTGGCATTTTGGTGCAAACGCGCCAAGCCACAATTGTTTGCGATCCATGGTTTTTGCCTGCTTTTCTCGGATCGTGGTTTGTCTTTCCACGAAACGATCAGTTGTCTCCAGAGTTGATGGCAACAATCGAATCTCCCGATTATCTCTACATCTCGCATCAGCATGCTGACCATCTAGACGAACCATGGCTAACAACCCATTTAAATAAAGCAACAAAGGTATTGCTCCCCGACTTTGCAACCCGAGAACTCGAACGACGGCTGAGCAAATTGGGCTTCACTAATTTTGTACGCACAGAGAATGGCAAAGAGATAGGCCTTGGAGATGATTTGACTATTGCTATCCACGTTGAGAGTGCAATTGCTGATGGCCCCGGTGGTGACTCAGCAATTGTGATCAGTGATGGCGAGTCGCGTCTCGTTAACCAAAACGATTGTCGCACGGGAGATCTTGGCGCTCTCACTATGCACGGACCAGTTGACATGCATTGGTTGCAATACAGCGGAGCCATTTGGTACCCCATGGTCTATGACGAACCCCGCGAATCACTGATGCAACAAGCGCGCTCCAAGGTTGAAAGCCAATTTGCGCGCTCAATGAAGTACGTATCGTTGGTGGACGCGCGGGTTGTTGTGCCATCTGCAGGACCACCATGTTTTTTGGATGAAGACTTATTTTCGTCAAACATGATTACTGGAGATGAACTTTCAATATTTCCCGACCAAACAGAGTTCATTAAGCGCTTAGAAGCCGTTGGCAACGATCGGGCTGCGCTCAACGTCCCTGGCACGACAATCGAAATTTCGCCATCATCAATTGTCGTCACACACCCAATGAGTGATGATCTCGTGAATCGTCCATTTATCAACAAGGAAGAATATTTGCGTGAGTATCAAGCCGACTGGTCTGAGTGGCTGCGTGATTACAAAGCATCATGGCCGCAGCAGCACACAGACTTGCTGACTCAATTGCAGGATTGGTGGCAGCCATTAATGGCGATGGCTCCAACACTGCGAACCGCAATTGGTGGCGGGTGTTTACTGAAAACTGATGACACAGAGATCTACATCAACTTTGCGAGCGGGCTTGTGGAGTTATTCGCCGATCAGAAATACCGATACCGGTTTGAAATTGAGCGTCCGTTGTTGGAAAAGACGGTTGCTGATAGGGCTGTGGATTGGTCTAATTCGCTATTTCTCTCTTGTCGATTCACGGCGTGGCGCGAAGGCGCATACAACGAATTTCTATACAACTTTTTCAAAAGCTTGTCGGTTGAGCGAATGCGTCGTGCAGAACAAGAAGCGGTGCGCCGAACAGCGCCAGAAAGTGCGAGCACTCAACTCTCTGCCGAAATTGAAATTGATGGCTACGTGATGCAGCGGCTATGCCCGCATCGTCAAGCAGACTTGTCGGAGTTTGGGCGCATAGATAACGGTTTTGTTGTGTGCGACCTTCACGGTTGGCGGTTCAGTGTGGAAGATGGGCACTGTTCAAATGCGGATGACCGCAAACTCAACATTCGTAAACGAACTAGCTAATTTCTCCATAGACAAGCACTTGCGTGCCGCGCGGCAGAATGTCGTTGTCCCAAATGAAATCCATTGCTTTAACAGTCACTCGCACGCAGCCGTGAGATGCAGGATATGCAGGCACGCTCATTGATCCGTGTATGGCAACTCCACCGATGAAATACTTTGGGCGGTAGATCTGGCCAAGGTCACCAATCCACCAACCGTCAGGTCGTTCCCTGTCAATTTTGAATGTTCCAACCGGTGTCACTGCTGTTCCCTTGATCATCACGCCAGGAGTATTGCCGTCAGGTTCTTCGTAGCTTCGGTCGTCACCAGTCGATGCATTCATTACATATGTCGTGATGCCATCTTCTACGAGAAACAGCAACTGTCGCGACTTGTCTACCTCGGCCAATGTGCCTTCAGTTGTCATCGCGGTCGCTGGTATCGACATTCGCTCCAAGAGGTATGCAGTTGCAGCATTAATGCTGCCCGTGGGTCGAAGTTGAAAGTACTTCTGAAACGCCATCACTGCTTGAGTGGTTGTGTCATCAAACTTGCCATTCGGATCCGCCAACCAAAAGCCAAGTTCGAGCAATTTGAGTTGTGAAGCTTGAGCACTTGGTCCACTGCGTTGACCAGAGGAACTGATACCGGTTTCAACAATTGTTGTAGTGGTGGACGGCGCAACCGTTGTTGACGGAACGCTCTGCGCGTTAGACCAAGTTCCGCAGGCTGTCAATGTGCCAAGAGCACCTAGTAACAACATTGCTCGAAAGATAAAACGCTTGTTCATGAAAGAGAAATTGGTAATTCAAACCAAATTGTCAGGCTGTACTTGATGCCGCTTGTAATTGGTGTACTGCCATGCGGATGTGTCACCAAGCTTGGCCATGCCAAAAGTGAACCAACTGGTAGTAGTGCATTTGTAAAGTTTTGGCGAGGGAACTCCAGCAACGCTCCGTCATAAGTGTCGTTGAGTTTGACGCTTGCCGATACTTGCGCGACGTCGTGATGTTGCCGCAATTCTTCCTGCCCACCCTTTTCGTATTTGATGATGAATGCATCATTGATCCCGTGATAGTCGATCAGTGGCCAATGTTGTTGTAGTTGCGGCCAGATGCGTAAACCCATGTCATCTTGCACTGCTTCAAACAATCGTGGGCTAATTAACGCAAGAGAGATTTCGTGTCCAGGCACTGGGTCACCGGGTTGCGCAGAAAAACCCCCAGCGGCTTCAGCTGCTCGAATAAGTGCAGTACAAAATTGGGGTGTCCAACAAGACATCACAAATAATTCATCAGCAACTTTGTTTATTGGTGCACTTTCATCAACCGCATCGACATACCCAAGAATTCGCTCTAAGTCATCCACTCATCTATCGTGACACGCTCAACCCCACATAATGATGAACCTCTACAAAACCAAGGCGATACATGCCCAATACATCACTTGGTAGGCTTAAAACTCATGAGCCCATTGACTAGAGAAATCCCTCAAATCGAGCTGAGATCAATCTGGGAAGTCATTCGACTGCGTTGGTGGATCGTGCCATTGTGCCTCGTCGTAAGTGCCGGACTCATGGTCGCCCAAGAAAGCGACATGCAAACGAGTCCTGTTTCGATTTTGGTCAGCAAAACATATGGTCCCCGAGACGAACTGGCCAATCTTGCTGCATTTGGCGTTGACCCCAACAGTGTTAAAGAGTTTCCAAACTTCCAAAACCAACTAGCCATTGTTCGCGAATCTGGGCCAAAGCAAGTTTTAAGCTCTCTAGGAGAGTCGGTTGATGTATCTGTAATGCGCACCGAACCACAGGTTTCGATGTTGGCGACCTCAGACGGTGACGGAAAGCAACTTTTTACGGTCGCTACCAATGGACAGGCAAATTATGTGATCAATTGCTCCGCTCCCAATGAATCGACTTGTGACAGTGCGATAGATGTATTCGTTGGTGAAATTGAGTCGGTAAGGCGTGATGCAATGATTGACGGTCTGCGCCAACTACAAACCAGAATTGAGAGTGTGCTGGGTTCTCTGTCGTCTGCGCAACCACAACTTGAGCTTCAACGCGCATCTATCAATTCGGCAATTGATTCAATAACTGGAAAACTGCAATTCGTAGATGGAAAATCGGAGGCATCCGGTGAAACAGTATCTACTGTCAAAATTTCAACTTACATATTTGGCTTAGCAGTCGGTTTAATAATCGCACTGTTAATTATCCTGCAGCTCACACTGACCGACGACAGAATTCGTTCTCCTAAAAAATTAAGGAACGTGCTTGAATCATCTCAGTTTCTTATCGATTTAACTGCACATTCCGCCGCCACAGACTTGAAGTTTGTGCTTGCCGGAATTTTGCATGGCCTTGCTGAAGCAAATTCGACAGATGTTGTTTTTGTCCCAATAGATAACAACGCAGAACTTGACAAGTTATTTGAATTAATGGCAGAAGAATCTATTCAACAAGGTCTGGCCATTCAGAAGTCTTCTGCTCTATCTGCATTATCGACTGCAGAGTTGCTAAATGTGAGCACTAAAAACATTGTTCTTGTCGTAACTAAGCATGCCTCACGATTGACCAACCTTGAGGAATCGCTTTCAAATCTGAAACAATCTGGAGCACGCGTACTTGGTCTTCTACTTGTTGATTCCCGTATCTAACCCAGGAAATAATGCAAAATCGCAACCCAACTCGTGAAAAATGGCTACATCGTATTGCGCTCTCTACCTCGTTTTATCGCGTGAGTTCTCTCATCCAGTTTGCAATAGACATCGTGACGCTTGTGGTCACATCAATCATTGTTTCCTATGCACGATTTATCTACCAGGGTCATCATGATCCGGTGGGAGCCGCTCAGGAATCGGTGCTCAGAATTATTCCAATTGTTGTATTCATCCAGGCTGTAGTTGGTTTTATTGTTGGCCTCTATCGACGTAGATGGCGATATGGCAGTTTTGACGAAGTTGCAGGGCTCATTATCACCTCCGTAATTTCAACTTCTATTTTGATGACTGTCCGATTTTTTGATGATTCAATAAACCCATTTCCGCGAAGTGTCATCTTGGTGGGTGGTTGTGCTGGGCTCTTTTTGATTGCTGCAAATCGTTATATTTGGCGTTTAATACGAGAGCAACTCCGCCGTCCAACAGAACGAACAGCGGTCAAGATACTGGTCTACGGTGCGGGTGAAGGTGGAATTCAAATGGTGAACACAATGCTGCGCAACCCCTCATCGGTTTATTTGCCCATTGGTTTCATTGATGACAATCCCGAAACCCACCGACTCAGCATCTCGGGCGTGCCTGTTTTGGGTGGGCGCAAAAACCTTGCTGAGGCTCAAGCCAAAACGGGAGCCAGCACACTGCTCATTGCGATTCCATCTGCCGACTCCGAATTGATCAATGCAATTAGCGCACTGGCCCAAACACTCAACATGGATGTAAAGATTGTCCCTCCTGTTCAAAACCTCAATGAGCGACCACTTGATCCGAGCGATATCCGTGACCTCACAGACGAGGATCTTCTCGGACGTAGAAAAATCCAGATTGATCTTCAACAAATTTCGGAATATTTAGTTAATCGACGCGTATTGGTGACGGGTGCAGGTGGCAGCATCGGTAGCGAACTCTGTCGACAACTTGCCCGATTTAATCCTGCCGAGCTGATCATGCTTGATCGTGATGAAAGCGCATTGCATGAAGTTCAGTTGTCAATACACGGTCGCGCACTACTCGACACACCACAGACTGTTCTTGCAGATTTGCGGGATCAAGCAACTATTAATCACATTTTTGAGACCAGAAAGCCAGAAGTTGTATTCCACGCTGCCGCGCTGAAACATCTACCCCTGCTTGAGCGCTACCCACACGAGGCTTATCAAACGAACGTGCTTGGCACGGCCACGTTGCTAAAGGCCGCGCAAAAAACCAACGTTCAGGTTTTTATCAATATCTCGACCGACAAAGCAGCAAATCCAATTAGTGTCCTTGGTTACTCGAAACGAATAGCCGAAAGAGTTACTTCCTATTTCGGACTTCATTCCGATTCTGGCAAATACATCTCGGTTCGATTTGGAAACGTACTTGGCTCCCGAGGCAGTGTGTTGATGTCATTCAGAGACCAAATTGAAAAGGGTGGACCAGTGACAGTTACCCATCGTGGTGTAACTCGTTACTTCATGACGATTTCGGAAGCAGTTCAACTGGTTATTCAGGCAGGTGCCATTGGCAACAATGGTGAGGTACTGGTTTTGGATATGGGAAATCCTGTGAGTATTTATGACGTGGCCGCACAACTGGTGCGAAATTCTCGCAAGCAAGTTGAAATTGAAATAGTTGGTTTACGGTCTGGCGAAAAAGTACACGAGGAGCTATTCGGGGATGGTGAAGTAGATGCGCGACCAGAGCATCCACTTATTTCTCAAGTGCCAGTAAAACCAATTGAGCTTGACCTGCTCGTTGCGTCTCCGACAGATGCAGCAGCTTTTATGATTTCGGCTTCAGACTCTTAACCGAAGTCTCTGATTGAGTCTCAGCGGTCTCCGATCGCACCACGCCAGCGATAGCTGCGACAAATAGCGCCCAAAGAAAATGGTTGCCAACGAAAAAACTTTCCTGAGTTGAAATAGCCATAACAAAAAACATGATTGCTGGAGTCCATTGGCCTGCAGTGGTTTGCACAAGAGTTGTCAGGTGGCGATGTCCGCCATAAACAATCGCACCAATGAGCAGCGCGGCACCAACTACACCCCCACCCAGCAAAACATCCATGTACCCGCTGTGTGACCAACCGGTATAAGTAAATGACCACCAGAGGTCCCGTCTCAAAAAAACTGACGATCTCCACGCTGACATCCAACCCCACCCAATAAATGGTCTTTCAAGAAATCCGGTCCAGCTGTAGTGCCAAATTGCTGAGCGGCCATTGAAATCAAAAGTCTCATCAAAGATGCCGAGCACAATACTTTGAAGTCGTACTGTTGTCCACGTCAGCACAGTGGCGCTAAAAACAAATGACGGGAAAACAAATCGAGAAAGTGCGCGCTCATCAAGTCTCTTTCTCCGAATAAGTGATCGAACAACAGTCCAAAACGCCCACACCGCAGCGAATACGATCGCTCCGCCAACAGATGTGTTTGATCGTGAATGAAACAGCATCACCGCACCAAAAAGGATGACATCAACCAATATTGCGATCAATGTAATGGGCCACTTTTTGCCTCGACGCATAATGACGATCCACAACAACGCGCTTGCCGCCAAACAACTCACCATTGCTACTGGGGCAAGAGAGTTTCGATTGAAGTAAATACCAACCCAATTGCCATTTTGGTCAACTGAATTGCTCCAATTATTTGCGATTGCATAACGCGACCACAACAGTCCAGGCTGCATTGCAACAACAACAAGTGCAAGCTGCTCGAGTAATGAAAAACTTCGAGCGAGATATACACCAGTGAGAAATGTGACGCACAATGTTGTGGATTCAATAATTGTGTGTTGGCCGAAAGTTGCCCACGTTGTTGACAACCACATCCAGCCACAAAACAAACCAAGCAAACCTACGGGTCCAATCAACGATGAGCGAGGCACACGCCTGTAGCCGAGCAGGATTAATGCTGGAATCTGAGCTGCAATGAAGGTAAGAAACTGTGCCGAAGCCACTTCCGGTTGAGCTACCAATGCACTTGCGTACCACAGGCTATAAACGGGGCCTTGGGTCAGTGTGAAGAGCAGTACAACGACATACGCGTATTCACACCATCGCAACAGCGAACTCATACGGTTGGTCGTGACATGCATTGACTACAAATCTACACAAGCTTCACTTGCTATCGAACGGTTGAAAGTATGCTGTAACTCATGTCGGATGCTGAAATTGATCAAGAACAGCTCATCAAAGAGCTCATTGCGGAATCGTTTGCGCTGCGCACAAAGTCGGAGCACTTAAGCCAATATGTAGAGACCAAAATTGCCGACTTGGTCAAGACCCGTAGCGAATTGAGCACAATTAAGGGCGAAAGCGAACTTGAAATCAGACGATTGAAGAGCGAAAGCGAACTTGAAATCAGACGATTGAAGAGCGAAAGCGAACTTGAAATCAGACGATTGAAGAGCGAAAGCGAACTTGAAATCAGACGATTGAGAGCCGGTATTGAAACCGCTAACCAACAGCGCAATGAGCTTGAGGCCAAACTTGATTCGCTCATCAGCGAGCACGAAGCCCTAGGAGAAGCGAACCTACAAATGACGAGCCAGCGTGACAGGCTCCGAAATCGAATGGCTCAGATAGATGCCTCTCCCGAATATCGGCTTGCCAAACGCTTGCGCCGAATTTTTGGGGTGATTCTTAAGGACGCGCCAACACAGTGACTCGTCAATTTCCAGTCATCATCAACGTAAGAGACCGGCTCGAGCCGCTTCGCGATTTAGTTACATGGCTCGAACAACTGGGTCAAGAAAACATTTGGTTGTGCGATAACGACAGTACATATGCGCCGATGGTCGAATACCTGCACACCACACAACACCACGTACTTTTTAACGGGCTCAATTTGGGTCATCGAGCACCATGGCTTAGTGGTCTCGTGACCGAGCTTGGACTTGACTCTCACTTCATAGTCACCGATCCAGACGTTGTGCCTACGCAAGAATGCCCAACAGACGTGCTGGATTTTTTTCATGACACACTCATCCAGTACCCAACTATTGACAAAGTTGGTTTTAGTCTGCGCTTAGATGACTTACCAGCACATTACGCGCACCGCGACGATGTGATTTTGTGGGAGTCGCAGTTTTGGAAGAATATTCATCCATCTGGTTTTTTTGTTGCCGAGATTGATACGACCTTCGCGATGTACAGACCGGGTGAGCATCACCAAAACAATCATGCGCTGCGTTCTAATCCCCCCTACACAGCAAGACATATGCCGTGGTATCAAGACTCGAATAATCCAACAGAAGAACAGTCTTACTATGTGGAGCATGCTGACTCACTCATTATCAATTGGGATAAAAAGGTCTTGTCAGCATCACTTCGAGCACACCTCATGCAATTACGAAATCAACATTCGGCCGCAACTAGTCGATAGTGACTAGGCTCAATACACTATGTCTCAGCAGGCAATCGTCGTTGACTCGGTTTCTAAAAACTTTCGTCTCTACCACGAACGCAATCGCTATATCAAAGCAGCAATCTTGCGTGGACGAAGAGCCAAGTATGAAGAATTTTGGGCTCTTGATGATGTCTCATTTGAAGTAGACCACGGGTCAACACTCGGAATCATCGGATCCAATGGTTCCGGAAAAAGCACAATGCTCAAATGTCTCACTGGTATCTACCGGCCCGACAAAGGCAAGGTTTCCGTTAATGGAAACATCGCGGCATTGCTCGAGCTCGGTGCTGGCTTTCACCCTGAATTATCGGGTCGAGAAAATGTGTATCTCAACGCGGCGATCTTGGGATTATCTAAAAAAGCTGCTGAGCGACAATTCGAGAGCATCGTCGAATTCGCCGGAATTGAACGCTTTATTGACACCGCTGTAAAGAACTATTCGTCCGGAATGATGATCCGACTTGGCTTTTCCGTCGCTGCACACGTCGAACCAGAAATTTTGCTCATTGATGAAGTCCTTACGGTTGGCGATCAATCTTTTCAAAGAAAAAGTAGTGAGAAAATCGAGCAGTTTCGTCGTGAAGGTCGCACGATCGTAGTAGTCAGTCATGGCCTTGGTTCGGTTCAACAACTCTGCAAAGAGGTCATCTGGCTTGAAAAAGGGTGTCTCAAAATGCGTGGACCAGCTGCAGAAGTAATTGCTGCCTACACCGGTGAAAGCTACGTTCAGCACACCGCTAAAGACGCTGATCTTCGCGAACGTTGGGGAACAGAAGATGCCCATATCGAAAGTGTCCTACTTACTGATATGTCTGGTCAGTCAATAGAGCGAGTCGAAACCAATGCAGCGATGCGCGTGACCACCCACATCACAGCTCGCACACCACTTCGTGCTCCAGTGATCAAAATTTATATCAGTAAAGTTGATGGCACCGTTGTATGGTCAACAACGTCGAAGCGTGCAAACTCATCACTTGAAAATGTTCCAGATTCGGTAACTGCAACAATTGATATTCCACACCTTCCACTACTAGAAGGCGCTTATTTCATCTCGGTTGCATGCACCGATGTGACCAGCACGACCGAGTATGACCATTGTCAAAATTGGGTGAGATTTGATGTCCACCAAAATGACTTGTTCGAAGAAGGTCTTGTCGCTGTTCCTTCAACGTGGAACATCGAGCGTCATGCAAAGTAGTTTTCTATACCTCTTCGGCGAGACGTCGTGAGAATTTGACGAAAATCGCCCAACCAACAACAAACGAAATAACAGAGACACATATCAAATAAACAATATGGCCGGCCTGAGGGGGTCGACCTGAATACAGCAGTTGACGAAAAGACAGAACAAACATGGCCATTGGATTCCAATGAAAAATAAATTCAAGGTATGGATGTATTTGCCCCTCTAATTGATCCGGTGGATAAATGATGGGGGTAGCAAAAAACAACACTTGAATGATAATCGTCCAGAGATACCGCAAGTCTCGGAAAAAAACTGCACCAACGGAAACTGCCAGCGCGAATCCTGAGGAATACACTGCAAGTAACAGCATCAATAAGAATGCAAGAGGGATCCACTGCAAAATTGGACTACCCACCAAAATCAGCCCAACGCACAGTAGCGACATCTCGATGCAGAATTGAACAAACGAAAAAATTACCTGGGCAAAGACGAGAGTCTCCCATGCAAAGAATACTTTGCGCACCAAACCTGCGTTGCCAATGAGCGAACCAATTCCCAGACTGGTGACTAGCGAGAAAAACCCCCAAGGTAACAGCCCTGTGAGTAAGTACAACGCGTAATTGTTGAGTCCTGATGGATCCCCTATTGGCGCTTGAGAACCAAAAACGACACCAAATACAAACCAATAAATGGCCATGCTTGAGAGTGGATTAAGCATTGACCAAGTCCACCCCAAAAATGATCGACGGTACTTAGCTCGCAATTCACGAAGTGTCAGATTCCAAAGCAAGTTCTTTGAACGATGAAGTTGACTGATTTGGTTCACGGGAATCCTTGTCTAAGACGAGCAACTATGAAAACAACATTAGTAGGGGTTCCTCAATCGTTTGGTCAACGAGTGGGCGAGGGGGGACTTGAACCCCCACGTCCTTTCGAACACTGGCACCTGAAGCCAGCGCGTCTGCCATTTCGCCACTCGCCCGAGAGACGCTTTGACGATAGCAATGAACCACCATTTATACACCGCGACCACGGGAACTTAGTGCTGGACTATGATCGTTGCGATGAGCAGCAGTGTTACTCGAGTGGTAGATCCATTAGATCTGCAAGATGCGTCTCGCGAGCGACTACTCGCAGAAATCGGTCTACTTCAACACCGATACAGTCTCACAGACCCTGGTCGACTCGAATCTCGTATTCGCGAATTAGAGGCCCAATTAGGGGCTTCAGAAAATCTTCGAGTTGCTGAACATGACGCACAAGTTACCCGATATGACGCACAAGTTACCCGATATGACGCACAAGTTATTGAACTTCAAAACGAAATAGATAATTTGAAAATGAATCTCTTGCATGTACGTGACTATGCACGGGGGTGCGCAGCCGAACTTGGCGAAGCTCGTACGTTTTTTGAAATTCACATTGCAGATGCAGACCGAAAAGTCCGTCAAGCACGAAGAAAGAATCAACAAATTTACGCAACTCGTACATGGAAAATGGGTCGCTTGGTCATGCTGCCCATTCGAATAGTTCGTCGCATCATCAAAGTCGGCTGACGCAGTCGTGCCATTGTTTAGCGTCATCACACCTGTCTACAATCCGCCAATTGACGCATTTGAGGCGTGCATTGAGTCGGTGTTCGCCCAAACCCATACCGATTGGGACTGGTGCTTAGTTGATGATGGTTCAACTAACCCACAGATTCGCAAGATCATGGAGCGGATCGCCCGCAAAGACAAACGAGTGCGAATAATGTTCAGACCCAAGAACGGCGGAATCGTCGCGGCATCACAAGATGCGCTCGACATGGCAACGGGTGAGTTCATTGCTTTTCTTGACAATGATGACACGCTGCATCCGAATGCGCTAAGTCTTGTGTCCGCAACGCTTGCGAATGACCCTACAGTCGATTATGTCTATAGCGACGAAAACAAGATCAATGAAAAAGGCAGGCCGTATGATCTGTTTCGCAAGCCTGCTTTTGACCCAATTCGGTTATTGGGTCAAAACTATTGCAGTCATTTTTCAGTAATTCGCTCATCGCTGATCGATGAGGTTGGTGGTTTTCGCACTGGATTTGAGGGTTCGCAGGATTACGACTTGATCTTGCGAATTACAGAACGTGCACGCACCATCGCACATATTCCAGAAGTGTTGTACCACTGGCGGGCAATACCTGGGTCTGCTGCAATCCAGTCGGATGCCAAGCCCTACGCATTGATTTCGGCTGAGCGCGCCGTCAAGGACCACTTAAAGCGCATCAAGATTGATGCGACTGTTTCGGTTTCCGATGATGGGTTTATTCAGGTGCGACCAACGTTGAGCAATCCACCACCAAAAGTATCGATCATTATCCCTACTCGTGGCGACGCTCAGCGTGTTTGGGGTTTAGAGACATGTTTGGTTGATAATGCTGTTACAAGCATTCTCAAAAAATCGACTTATCCGAACTATGAAATCGTTGTTGTTCTGGATGTACAGAATGGAGAACCTAAAAACCCAATTTCGATTCCTGACGATCCCCGTTTCAACATTGTGCCCTATGACCTACCCTTCAACTTTTCAGACAAGTGCAATGTGGGAGTTCTGCAATCAACTGGTGAAGTCGTTATTTTGCTCAATGACGACACAGAAGTAATTGATTCTGACTGGATTGAGACATTGGTATCGATGCTGCAATTTCCTGATGTTGCCATGGTCGGTCCAATGTTGCTTCTTGAAGACTCGCGCATTCAAAGCGCTGGACACACCAATATTCCCTCACCACACAACATTGGAAACGGATTGTCATCTAGGCAAACAGGAAAATTTGGAATGTTTGGTGTTACGCGCCGTGTCAGCGGTGTTACTGGAGCATGCGCTGCGATTCATCGCTCAATCTACGAAGAGCTCGGTGGTTTCTCGATCGACTTCCCCGCCTGTTTTAATGATCTAGATTTCGGCAACAAAATTCTTGAAGCTGGCTACCACATTGTGTGGACACCACTGGCTCGGATGTACCACTTTGAATCGCTGACTCGAGACCCAACGGTTGCACCACACGAAATGGCGATGCTTGAAAAACGATGGAAGCGCTACTTCGGCAAAGAAGACTATTCTCGACAACCCGCATAGATCATTTACCTGCCCATACAGGCGTAGAATGGTGGAGTGTTAACACGCACGCGACGCACTGGAATACGACCAATTGAAATCGGTCGCCAAATCATCGCTGCAATGGACAACCAGGCCATTGAGCAGGACGGCCGAGTCGCCCAACGCTACGTAGTTGGACTTCACAAATCTGATCTCGCTGCGCTGAGTGAAGCGTTGAAACCGCTCATGAGTGAGTTGCGCCAAGCAATTGCGAATCATGCCAAATTTGAGGGTTACAACATTGCTGGCGAAGCCGATGTGGTGCTTGAAGAAGATGTGGCGCAACGCATTGGGTCATGTGTGGTCAAAACCGACAAAACGACACCCACACCACGCGAGCCGATGACGCAACCACATCAACACGCAGTAACGCCTGCTGTTGTGGTGCTTGCCAATGGCTCGCGCCACATGCTCGAGGGTGATCTCGTAACTATTGGGCGCCAGGCCTCATGCACCATTGTAATTGCTGACAACAACATCAGCCGCGTGCATGCACGATTTCGCACTGATGACAATGGTTGGACTATTGAAGACCTTGGTAGCACCAACGGCACAAGAGTGAATGGCTTGCTGATCACCGAACCAACACAGCTGAGTCACGGACAACTCATTGCACTTGGATCGTTGCAGCTGCACTTCGAGCAGGCGTAGTTGCCTGTTGGTGTCATGTTGACTCTCGCTATCGGTGCAGCTACCGATACCGGCAATCTGAGGGGTCAAAACGAAGACGCGCACATCGCAGAACAAGGCCTGTTTGCTGTTGCTGACGGCATGGGTGGACATAATGCGGGCGAAGTTGCCAGCGCCATGGCAATCGAACATCTACGAAGCGTTGCGATCAGTGGTGTTTCGTCGGCGGAGGCATTTGCACAAGTGGTTCGCGACCTCAACGGTGCGATCTACGCATCAGCAACATCAACAACAGATCAGCGTGGAATGGGTACAACTCTCACTGCTGCAGCCCTGCTTGCCCCAACCGACAACGTAGATCAACCATCACAACTTGTGATCGCCAATGTTGGTGACTCGCGCACATATCTCCTCCGTTCTGGAGAGTTGCGGCAAATGAGCGTTGATCATTCGTATGTGCAGGAACTTGTTACTGAGGGTCTACTGACGATTGACGAGGCGCGCACCCATCCACGTCGCAATATCGTTACACGCGCACTTGGCATAGACGAGCAGGTGTCAGTGGATACGTGGACAATACCGATGTTTGACGGTGACCGCTTTATGTTGTGCAGCGATGGGCTCGTAGATGAAGTGCCGCTTGATGAGATCACTGAAATGATGCGAGAGCACAGCACACCGCAACACGTTGCTGAGCGATTGGTGACTGCCGCTAAACGGCATGGTGGGCGCGACAACATCACCGTGATCGTTGTTGATGTCAACATCAACTCTGTAGCGCCAGAAGTGGTTACTGATATTGCTCCAGTTATTGCTTCCGAAAGCACCACGACAATCAAAAAACGAATTCTTGCACTGGTTGTTGTAGTGATGCTCTGCAGTGGTGGGTTTGTTGCACTTCGCCACCAACGCAGCGGATATTTTGTGGCGTTCACTAACTCTTCGTCGTCAGCGACAATTGCAATTTATAAGGGACAGCCTGGCGGGTTGCTGTGGATCAAACCAACTGTTGTTGAAGTTTCGACTACAAAACGAAATGCGATGCAGTCAGAGTTTCAGCGGGAAATAGACAGAGTGCAGCAATTTGATTCGGTAGACAAAGCCCGCTCGTATCTCAAAATATTTGATGCTGTGTTGAAAGCGCAGGGGTAATCAACATGGTTAGCAATATGCCTATTGTCAACGATCGTTACCGTGTCGAGCGCAGCGTTGGTCGTGGTGGCATGGCCGAAGTGTTTTTGGCGCATGACCTACTGCTTGATCGTCCTGTTGCCCTCAAGGTGTTGTTTCCCGAATATGCCAATGACCCGAACTTTGTCGAGCGTTTTCGCCGCGAGGCTCAGTCTGCTGCAGGTCTTACTCATCCAAACATTGTTGCTGTGTATGACTGGGGCAAGGTCAACAACACCTACTTCATTGCAATGGAATTTGTGCAAGGACGCACACTTGCAAGCATCCTGAAAGAAAAATTACGCCTCACCGCCAGACAGGCCTGCGATGTAGCAGTTGATATCGCAAGTGCGTTGGGTTTTGCCCACGACAACGGTGTGGTGCACCGCGACATTAAGCCAGGAAACATCTTGATTGGCTCTACCGGTCAAGTGAAGGTCGCCGACTTTGGTATTGCTCGTGCACTCGGAGCCGCAGTTGAAGACGGCCTCACACAAACTGGTTCGGTGATGGGCACAGCGACATACCTCTCTCCCGAACAAGCACAGGGTTCGCAACCAGACCCTCGCAGTGATATTTATTCGCTTGGTGTGGTGATGTATGAAATGGTTGCCGGGCGCGCGCCGTTTATTGGTGACAACGCAGTAGGTATTGCATACCAACAGGTGCATGGAGTGCCTCCCGCGATGAGCGAATTTGCTTCTGATGCGCCAAGAGAGTTTGAAGCGATAGTTGCCAAGTGCATGGCCAAATCGGCAGAACGTCGGTATGGAAATGCAAATGCTTTGCGCGATGATTTGCGAAGGTTTAGTGCAGGTGAGGAAGTAGTTGCACTTACCGATGTGCAAGGTCGCAAGACACAGTCTCAATCAACAGACACCATGGCAATACCTATTATTGCCAGCACAACAGAAACGGCTGATTACGAAGATTTGTATGACGATTTTGCTCCCCGACGAGCAGCGTCCTACATATTTGGTGCGGTGTTCACCGCCATCATCTTGCTTGCAGCAGGAGTGTTCATCTACCGAACTGTTGATCGTGGCTCTGCCACTTCGCTCACGATTCCAGATGTCACCAACCGCACCCAAGCCGAAGCGAGTCAAATACTGCTCGATCTCGGACTCACGCCCATACCCAATGCCGTAATTAATGATGCAGTTGGTGATGACATTGTGTACGCACAAGACCCACCCGCTACCGCTACTGGACATCAGGGTGATGTAGTAACCATCACCTATAACCCCGCGAAGCAACTGCAAACCGTGCCCCCTATTCAGGGTCTTTCTGTCGAGAGTGCCACCCAGTTGCTTGCTCCGCTTGGGTTGCAGTTGGTGATCTTTGAGGTTCGCAATGATCCACTTGTGCCGTTAAATCAGATCATTACCCAAGATCCATTGGCAAATGAGCAGGTTCGTTCTGGTTCTCCAATTTTGGTTGTTGTGTCTGGCGGTACGGGCGGCAGCAATATTCCAAATATTGAAGGCCAAGTTTCTTCAGCAGCCGAACAGTTGCTCAAAAGTTCGCCATACAACTTCGTTGTCACCATCACTGCCGAACCGAGCACAACCGTAGAAAAAGGTCGAGCGATTCGCACCGACCCAATGATTGGCACACCGCTTCCTGCTGGCTCGCCAATTGCACTGATCGTTTCAAGTGGTTCACCAACCGTTGTCGTGCCCGACGTTACAGGTAACACCGAAGGCGAAGCACAGACCGCAATCAATGCGGCTGGTTTAATCACTGAAATTAAATATCAAAACGTGCCTGCTGGTGATGCGAACGATGGTCGGGTTATTTCTCAAAGTCGCGAAGCACAGTCTGCGGTTGCTCCTGGCACCAAAGTCACACTGGTTATCGGAAAATCAACAACGCCATAATTTCAAATCAACTTCGCCTAGTTTATTGCGCTTTTTGCTTTCTCAACAAACACTTTGAGCAAGTTGTGTCCAAGTGTTGTCAAAATACTTTCTGGATGAAACTGCACACCTTCAACATCGAGCGTGCGATGTCGTACGCCCATAATCATTCCGTCCTGAGTTTGCGCAGTGACAACCAATTCGGCTGGCAGTGATTCGCGCTCAATGATGAGGGAGTGATATCGGGTAGCAGTGATTGGTGATGGCGAACCAACAAAGATTCCTTCACCAGTGTGATGCACTTCTGATGTCTTGCCGTGCAATAGTTCTGGTGCGCTCAACACTTTTGCGCCATACACATGGCCAATGGCTTGATGCCCTAAACACACGCCGAGCACAGGCACTACTCCAGCAAAAGCCGTGATCGCATCGCACAACACCCCAGAGTTTTCGGGGCGTCCTGGGCCTGGTGACAACAAAAGAGCATCTGGCTTGAGCGCAAGCAATTCGGCAACGCTCGATGCATCATTGCGCACCACGATTGGATCAGCGCCAAGCTCGCCAAGATATTGCACCAGGTTGTAGGTGAAACTGTCGTAGTTATCGAGCACAAGTATGCGAGCCACCCCGTAATACTGTCAGCCGATCGGGCGAGGCGAAACCTCATTTACGATCTACACTGGAAAACTCATGGCACCTTCAAAACGACGCACCGGTGGTCGCACCACACCAAAGGGCACCAAGCCTGGTCATCTACACGAAACCCACCGCTTGGACCATTCAGATCCAACATCGGTCCACGGCAACACGATCGCCGAGGCATCATCGCGATATACACCGCCTGTTGCCCGTGAAACCAAGGTCAGTCCGCAGTGGGTTCCAGTGCTGATGTTTGCACTGCTCGGCCTCGGCGCCCTCATTATCTTGTGTTACTACCTTGGCTTCGTGCCTGGTGGTCGCAACAATTGGTATTTGTTTGCTGGCCTCACTGGTGTTTTGGGTGGCTTATTTACTGCCACCAAATATCACTAGTTTTTACTCACTCAATTGGTGCAACAAAATCCATGTCTTCAAGACAATGCCGCGGTGGCGGTGGGTCTTGATCAGGTGCCATAACCATTCGTAATTCAACACCGCATACTCCGCAGCGATAACGCACGTTAATACGTCGCATCTCTCCTGCTGGAGGTGGTTCAGGAAGTGTTGAGGTCATGCTTTTCAACATGCCAAGACCAAATTTCCAGATGCCACGAAAGAGCACAACACCTAGAAGGAACCAGATTACGGTTCCGAACGACATGTTGTCTGACTGTTTCTTTGAAACGTCTTAGAGACGTTCAATGATGGTGGCATTGGCCATGCCGCCACCTTCACACATTGTTTGCAAACCGTAGCGACCACCGGTGCGCTCAAGTTCATTCAACAATGTTGTCATGAGGCGTGCGCCAGATGCACCCAATGGGTGACCGAGTGCAATTGCTCCACCGTTGACATTGACCTTGCTCATGTCTGGGTGTAATTCTTTTTCCCATGCCAAGACCACCGAAGCAAATGCTTCGTTGATTTCTACCAAGTCGATGTCGTCCATGGTGAGGCCGGCACGCTCGAGCACCTTTTTGGTGGCAGGAATTGGTGCGGTCAACATATAACGAGGATCTTCGGCAGCCATTGCAAAGTTGACGAAGCGAGCACGTGGGGTGAGGCCCAACTTCTTTGCGCGCTCTTCGCTCATGATCAACAATCCGGCAGCGCCGTCGGTGATTTGTGACGAGTTGCCTGCAGTAACACGGCCACCCTCTTCGACAGGTTTGAATGCTGGCTTCAATGAAGCAAGTTTTTCAATCGTTGTTTCGCGGATACCTTCGTCTTGCGTCACCATGTTGCC
>JBIKZO010000100.1:0-5442 GCA_044354675.1 Ilumatobacteraceae bacterium
GAGCGCAACACAGCAAAGAATGCTTCTGGTTCATCACGAAACACTCCGTGACCAGAACCTGCAAAACGCTCAAATCTCACTAAATCTTTGGGCAGTGCATCAACAATACGTTGGGCGCCAACCATTGGTGTCACTGGGTCGAGTTCGCCGTGCGCGACAAGCACAGGTTCGTGCACACCCGCAAGTTCAGCCAACAAGTTCATGACCGGCCCTTCGTTGTGATTGAAATGCGTCAGGACATCGTTGTTGTTAATTGTTCGTTTATTCAAAAAGTGATTTCCTGGCGCTTGCGTATAGAGCGGTCCACAAATAGTTACGTATTTGACAATAACCGCAGCCATTGCTTCAGGAGTCGGTGCTTCCCAAAACTCGCGCGCAGTTGCTTCGGCTTCTGGCCCACCCAACCGACCAAACATTTCGTACACAGCAACACGATCTTTATAAGCGGCTGTGCTCAAAAAAATATGTCCGCTAGTAAACCCCGGATGTCGTGAAGCAATTCGTTGAGCAACAAAACCACCGAAACTCAAACCCAGCACAAATGGTTTTTTAATTCCCAACACTGCACACATCTCGACCACATCATCGGCCCAACGATTGAGATTCCATTTATCTGGTGTGCTGCGGTCGCTTCTGCCGTGTCCGCGGTGGTCGTAATACAACACCTGACATGTGTCGGTCATAGCAGAAAAAGCTGGCTTGAAGCCGTTGTGGTCACCACCTGGACCACCATGCATAACGATCAAGGTTGGACGCTGGCGCATCGCATCGCCGTCGGGCATCAACCCAACTCCGTCTACGTCAAACCACAACCGAGTCCCATCGATCAATTGCACATGCATTCGCCCATCCTACAAATCGACTGTTCCTCGCATTGTCCCCAACTTTGCACATCGCTGTACGATCACTTGCACTATGCGCGCATTATTCAAGCCCTCCGCAGCACCAGGCCTCGAGATGATCGAGTGCGCCGAACCCACCCCTGGCCCCTACGACGTCAAGATCCGTGTTGAAAAAACAGGTATCTGCGGCACCGACTTGCACATTGATTCTTGGGACGCGTGGGCTGCATCCGCAGTTAATGCACCGCTCATCATCGGTCACGAATTTTCTGGACGCATTGTTGAAGTGGGTTCTGAAGTAAGAGCCCTCGAGCTGGGCGCACTTGTATCTGGAGAAGGACACATCATTTGCGGAACATGTCGCAACTGTCGCGCAGGTCGACGACACATGTGCAAAAACACATTGGGCATTGGTGTCAATCGCGACGGCGCATTTGCCGAGTACGTAGTTATTCCTGCAAGCAATGTGTGGGTGCACTCCGATGCCGTTGACGCCGAACTCGGCGCAATCTTTGATCCATTCGGTAACGCCGTGCACACTGCACTTACTTTCCCTGTTGCAGGCGAAGACGTACTCATCACCGGCGCTGGGCCGATCGGCTTGATGGCTGCCAAAGTTGCACGACATGTTGGCGCGCGGTTTGTGGTGGTCAGCGATATTAACGAGTCGAGACTTGCGCTTGCTCGTTCGATGGGTGTTGACGTTGCAGTCAACCCATTGACTTCGTCAATCGCAGCGACACAACAGATACTCGGCATGAAAGAAGGCTTTGATGTTGCGTTTGAGATGAGCGGAGCGCCCACTGCCCTGCCCGACATCTTGGACAACTTGAGTCATGGTGGCCGAGTTGCGGTGCTCGGCTTGCCGAGCAAAGAGATTTCAATCAATTGGGCAAAGCTCGTTACGCACATGATCACGATCAAGGGCATTTACGGACGAGAAATGTTTGAGACTTGGTACGCCATGAACTCACTGATCCAAACTGGACTCGATATTCGCGATGTCATCACCGACCGCTTTGCGGCCAACGACTGGGAGAAGGCTTTTGCTGCCGCTCGTTCGTCGAACTCCGGCAAAGTCGTGATGGATTGGTCATAAGGAGCAGCCATGTACACAAGCGTTCAACAAGAACTCAAAAAGACCCTCGACGAGATCCAGTCGGCAGGCCTCTACAAGCGCGAGCGACTGCTCGACTCTCCGCAGGCTTCGCATGTTTCGAGCAGCAGCAAAGATCTGATCAATTTTTGCTCCAACAACTACATCGGACTTGCAAATAATCCTGCAGTGATTGCCGCAGCAAAAGAATCTCTTGACATCAATGGCTTTGGCATGGCAAGCGTGCGATTCATTTGTGGAACCCAGTCGCAACACGATGAACTTGAAGCGAAACTGTCTGCGTTGCTGGGCACTGATGCAACAATTTTGTTTCCGTCGTGCTTTGATGCGAATACTGGAATTTTTGAAGTACTGCTCGACCAGAGCGATGCGGTTATTTCCGACGAATTGAATCACGCCTCAATCATCGATGGCATCAGATTGTGCAAGGCAACGCGCTACCGCTTTAAAAACCGCGATATGGCCGACCTCGAAGCCCAACTTGTTGCAGCCCGTGGTGCACGACGAACACTCATTGTCACCGATGGTGTGTTTTCGATGGACGGGTCGTTCGCTCCCCTCAAAGAAATCTGTGACCTCGCCGACAAGTACGAAGCGATGGTGATGGTGGATGACTCGCATGCTGTTGGATTCATCGGCGCAAATGGTGCGGGTACTCCAGAAATGTTTGGGGTTCGCGATCGTGTCGACATCATCGCTGGCACGCTCGGTAAAGCACTTGGTGGAGCCTCGGGTGGATACATCTCTTCGCACCAAGAAATTGTTGACTTGTTGCGACAACGCGCACGGCCATATTTGTTTTCTAATTCCATACCACCGACCGTGGTTGCTGGTTCGCTTGTTGCGCTCGACTTGGTTGCCCAAGGCAACTCAATGCGTGAAACACTTCGTGGCAACGCCAAATATTTCCGCGATCAAATGTCAGCCGCTGGTTTCACACTTCTTCCGGGTGAACATCCAATCGTTCCAGTGATGTTCGCCGATGAACACGAAGCTGTTCGCATGGCTGCAGAACTTTTCAAACTCGGCATCTACGTCGTGGCCTTCTCGTACCCAGTTGTACCTATGGGCAAGGCACGCATTCGTGTGCAAGTGTGCGCAACGCATACCAAAGCCGACATTGATACTTGCGTCGCTGCGTTTATTTCCGCGCGCAACGCATAATTGCTTTACGACTTGCGGATAACTCCGTCTTTCACAGCAGCTGCGGCAACTGCTGGGGCAACCCGTTCAACGATTGTTCTGTCGAACACCGATGGCACAACAAAATCTGGCGATAACTGAGCATCGGTTACCGACTCAGCGATGGCGATTGCGGCTGCCAATTTCATGCCTTCGGTGATGTCCGTTGCATTTGCATCAAGTGCACCACGGAAGATGCCTGGGAACGCGAGCACGTTATTGATTTGATTTGGATAGTCGCTGCGACCCGTTGCCATAACGGCAGCTAAACCATCTACCTGCTCTGGACGAATTTCAGGGTTCGGGTTTGCCATTGCAAACACAATTGGGTTCTTCGCCATCGAGCGCACATCGGCCGCAGTGATGAGATCTGGCCCACTCACTCCAACAAAAACGTCCGCGCCCTTCATGACGTCACTAATGGTTCCCATCTTTCGTGACGAGTTTGTATGTGCTGCAAACCATTCTTTTGCAGAGTTCATTTCACCTCTGCCGGTATAAATGGCACCCACGCGGTCACAACCAATGACATCACCAATACCAGCATTAAGAAGAATCTTGCCGATGGCCACACCTGCAGCACCAACACCAGCGATGACAACTGTGAGGTCTTCCATTTTCTTGCCGGTGATCTTCAATGAGTTCCACAACGCGGCCAATGTGACCACGGCTGTTCCATGTTGGTCGTCGTGAAACACAGGAATATCGAGACTCGCACGTAGTCGCTCTTCAATTTCAAAACACTCAGGTGCTTTGATGTCTTCCAAATTGATTCCACCAAATGTTGGCGCAATACGTTGAACGAAATCGACAACTTCATCGGCAGTGCGAGCATTGATGCAAATCGGGAAACCATTAACACCACCAAACTCTTTGAACAGCAGTGCCTTACCCTCCATGACGGGCATCGCACCCTCTGGACCGATGTCGCCAAGTCCGAGCACCGCAGTTCCATTGCTCACGATGGCAACGGTGTTTTTACGAATGGTGTATTTATGTGAGAGCAACGGATCTTTTTCAATTGCAGTGCAGATACGAGCGACACCCGGCGTGTAGGCCATTGACAGATCATCACGATCATTTACAGGTGCCGTACTGATGACTTCAATTTTTCCGGCCTCATGCATGCGGAAAGTTCTGTCCCACCAATCCAGAACAGTTACGCCATCAAGTTTTTGTACTGCAGCAACGATTGCATGTTGATGCTCTTCATTGCGACAATGAACAACAAGGCTGCGACGAAGAACCGGACCACGAACATCAAAACCATCGAGAGCGCCAATGTTTCCACCTGCTTCACCAATAGCGGCACACAATCGCCCAAGGGTGCCGGGCACATTGTCGAGCTGACAATCAAGAGCGATAGAAAAAGCGGCGTTAGGGAGGGTAGACATATGACCCTCTACGCTACGGACTTCGCGTCCGCCAAACTACCGAGCATTATGCGAATAAGCCGAATCTCCGGGGCGCCTTAAATGGCAACAGTGAGCGCGTCGTATTCGAAGACCCAATCAAGAATTGACATCCCTGGTGGCGCAAGCGAGAAAAACATATCTCGATCTTTTTGTTCTTGACCATCCACCATGTGGAACAAGTCACGATTCATCAATGATGACGTTTGCACTTGGGCTGTGCGGCCCTGACGTGCATTTTCGTATCGACGAAGCGCAAGGGGTGCATCACTCGTGTCCGCATCAATCAGACAACGTGCAAGTACCACTGCATCTTCAATTGCTTGGCATGAGCCTTGAGCCATAAAAGGAAGCATGGGATGGCAAGCATCGCCGAGCAATGTGGTTGTGCCAATTCCCCATTGTTCAAGTGGTTCGCGATCATATAACGCCCAGCGGAAAATTGGTTCTTCAACTCGGGCAAGCAGTGCGAGAAGTTCAGGCGACCAACCTTCAAATCGCGCATACAAATCTTCCACTGTTCCTTGCTCTGTCCATGATTCGGTTTCCCACGAATCTTCAGGAGAGATACAGACCAGATTGAGATGACTGCGATTACGTCCAATGAAGTAGCTCACCACATGACGGTCTGGACCCATGCGGTTAGTGACATCAATCGGTAGATCTTCCACGAACTTGCGTGGGACCAATGCGCGATACGCAGCAGAGCCACTAAACCGTGGCTTATCTAGGCCGCCAATACATGGACGAACTACGGAATGAATTCCATCGGCACCAATAACGATGTCAAAGGACTGTTTTGTTCCATCAGAAAATCGAACCACCGATGATGAGTCGCCTGGTTCTACCCCAACAACATGTGTGGAGAATTTCAACGTCACATTTGTCT
>JBIKZO010000020.1:0-17547 GCA_044354675.1 Ilumatobacteraceae bacterium
ACCGTCTTGTAGAGCCTCGCACGATCAATCTCGACGGAGCATTCGGATTACTCACCAATGTTGCCTGGACATCAATTGGTCCTGTTGCTATCGACACGCTCGACGATGTTCGATACAACCTGTTGCGTCAAGGCCAGCACCTCGTTGTGCATGGTGTCGACAAGTTTCCTCGCATGACCGATTACGTTGTGCCCTCTGGCGTGCGTATTGCCGACGCCAGCAGAGTGCGCCTCGGTGCACACTTGGCAAGTGGCACCACGGTCATGCACGAAGGTTTTTGCAATTTCAATGCCGGCACACTCGGCGCATCAATGGTCGAAGGTCGCATCTCGGCCGGCGTTATTGTCGGCGACGGATCCGACATCGGTGGTGGCGCATCCATCATGGGCACGCTCTCTGGTGGCGGCAAAGAAATGGTGACTGTTGGCAAAAAGTGTTTGCTCGGAGCAAATAGCGGGCTTGGTATTTCACTCGGCGACGAATGCATCATCGAAGCCGGTCTCTACATCACCGCCGGCACGCAAGTGAAGTTGCCAGACAGCACTGTGGTGAAGGCACGCGAACTCTCTGGTGCAAACGGGTTGTTGTTTCGACGTAACAGCCAAAGCGGTGCAGTCGAAGCCGTGCAACGCACAGGCAACTGGGGTGGACTCAATGCCGCCCTGCACAAAAACTAAGCCATGAAGTTTGATGACTTCGCGCAGCTTGTGCGCACCCGCCGATCACAATTAATCGTCGATCAAGAACGTGATGTCGAGATTGATCTGATCAATCAGTTGTGCTCGATTGCGACATGGGCTCCCAATCATCAACAGACGTGGCCATGGGTGTTTGGAGTGTTTACAGGAGAGTCGCGTCGCGGGCTCAGCAATGCAACTGCAGACGCGATGCAGCGCAATGGTGACTCGGAAATGAAAGTAACCAAAACGCGCACCAAGTATTTGCGCGCGCCTGTCGTTGTGGTTGTCGGTTCTGCTCCAGGCGAATCAGCGCTTCAGAATGAAGAAAACCGTGATGCCGTTGCTGCAGGTATCCAAAACATGTTGCTCGGTGCGACTGCGCTTGGGCTCAGTAGTTTTTGGTCGAGTTGCCCAAAGGGCTGCAACGATGACGTTGCACGCCATTGCGGGTTTGCATCGGGTACGCATGTCACCGCGATGTTGTATTTCGGTTGGCCAACAAAAGATCTGCCAGCCATTGAGCGCCCAGCGCCTGCGATCACCTACTTCAACTAGGTCGATACACACCAAACACGTCGCGTAGCGCGTCGCTGACTTCACCAAGAGTTGCATTGGCCCGCAATGCAGCTTTCATTGGGATCAGCACGTTGTCAGTGGACTTTGCTGCAGCTCGCAAGTCATCCAAACATGCAGCAACAACTGCCATATCTCGACCCGATTTGTATTGTGTCAACCGTGCGACTTGTTCTTTTTCGAGCAAGGGGTTTGCTGGGGTTATTTTTGGTGCTGGCTCATTGTCAACAGTGAATTTGTTGACTCCAACCAACACGCGCGACTTGTCATCAATCGACTTGGTATACGAATATGCCGCATCTTCTATCTCGTCCATCTGGAAGCCGGCCTCAATTGCTTGCACTGCCCCACCCATCTCGTCGATGCGGGCGATGTATTCGTAGGCCAATCGCTCAACTTCATTTGTCAGCGACTCAACGAAGTACGAGCCTGCGAGTGGGTCTGGTGTGTCGGTGACACCACTCTCAAAACCAATGATCTGTTGAGTACGCAAAGCAATTCGCGCCGCATCTTCTGTTGGCAAACTTAAGGCCTCATCAAATCCGTTTGTGTGCAAGCTCTGTGTGCCACCCAGCACTGCCGCCATGCTCTGTATCGCCACGCGCACAACGTTGTTGAGCGGTTGCTGTGCAGTCAGCGTTGAGCCACCCGTTTGGGTGTGAAAGCGCATCAACTTACTTGCTTCTTTTTTAGCGCCAAAGCGCTTGGTCATGATGTCATGCCACATGCGTCGGCTTGCACGAAACTTGGCAACCTCTTCAAAGAAGTTGTTGTGTCCATTCCAAAAGAAACTGAGGCGTGGGCCGATGTCATCTACATCGAGTCCTGCATCAACCGCTGCCTGAACGTAGGCAATTGCGTTGCTGAGAGTAAACGCAAGCTCTTGCACCGCAGTCGAGCCAGCCTCACGAATGTGATATCCAGAAATTGAGATAGTGTTCCACTTGGGCACATTGGCTGCGCAATATTCAAAAATATTTGTGATCAAGCGCATCGATTGTGCTGGTGGATAAATATAAGTTCCCCGCGCGATGTATTCCTTCAAAAGATCGTTCTGAATTGTGCCGCTAATTGCAGTTGCTGGCACTCCACGCTCTTCAGCGACAAGTTCGTACATCAACAACAAGATTGAAGCTGTTGAGTTGATTGTCATTGACGTCGTGACTTTGTCGAGCGGCAAGTCTGCGAGCAACATCCGCATGTCATCAAGCGAGTCAATCGCCACGCCAACCTTGCCTACTTCACCTGCCGATCGTGGATGATCGCTGTCGTAACCCATCTGTGTGGGTAAATCGAATGCACAACTCAGACCTGTTTGGCCTGCCTCGAGCAAGAACTTAAATCTTTGATTGGTATCAGCGGCACTTCCGAAGCCTGCGTATTGGCGCATCGTCCACAGGCGATCACGATGCATTGTTGGGTAAATACCTCGGGTGTAAGGAGGCTCTCCCGGGTTGCCGATTTGGCCCGTCGAGCCAGCAATTGAATCAGCCGTATACAGCGGCTCAACAACGATTCCTGAGTCTGTCTGGCGAGGGTTTTGAGATTCGGTCACGGATACAGGCTACGAGATTCACTGCTAGGCACACAGACTCGTGAGGCAAAGACAGCAGTTCTTACTCTTGGCTAGCCTTGGCTCATGGCAATTACCGAGAGCACAAAGAAGATTGATGGTCGTGAACTTGTCCCCCAGACGCTTGCAGCGCTCGGGCGCCCCACATACGACAACGTCGAAGATGAACGCCGCGCGCGCAAGATTGGCTTGGCCGCATCGCTTCGCGTGTTTGGTCGTCTTGGCTACGGCGAGGGTGTTGCTGGACACATCACTGCACGCGACCCAGAATTTACCGATCACTTTTGGGTCAACCCATTCGGCAAGAGTTTCCGTCACATGAAGACAAGCGATCTGATTCTGGTCAATCACGATGGTGATGTTGTGTACGGCAACCAACCCGTCAACAAGGCTGCTTTCGTGTTGCACGCAGCAATTCACAAAGCTCGCCCAGAAGTGATTGGTGCTGCACATGCGCACTCCACGTATGGCAAGGCATGGTCATCGCTCGGTCGCAAGCTCGATCCAATCACGCAAGACTCGTGCATTTTTTACGAAGATCACACCGTTATTTCTGAGCAAGGTGGTGCAGTTGTATTCGAAGCCACCGCAGCCGAGGAAATCATCTCCAAGTTTCCAACCGGCAAGGCTGCAATTCATCAGAATCACGGTTTGTTTACCGTCGGCACCACTGTTGAAGCTGCCGCATTCTGGTTCATCACCATGGACCGCAGTTGCCAAGCACAGTTACTCGCCGAAGCAGCAGGCACTCCAAAACTGATTCCCCACGAATCTGCGCTGTACACGCAGCAACTGACCGGATACGCCGATGCAGGTTGGTTTCAATTTCAGCCATTGTTTCAAGAAATTTGCGCATCAGATCCCGAACTGTTCGAGTGAGCAAACAAACACCAGGTTCTGCATCTGCGCGCATTGGTGCGTTGCCACCCGAATTGTTTTTTATTTGCTCTGCAACCGCCCAATACATTGGCGCGGTCATCGCGTTCAATTTATTTGACAGACTTGCGCCGGCCAGTGTGGCGTGGCTCCGTGTCATTAGCGCCGCATTAATCTTGCTCGTCTTTTCTGCGCGCCGACTTCGCGCGCAAGGCAAATGGACGAAAGATGAATTAGTTGCTGCAGCCAGTTTTGGAATTGCCGTCGCATTGATGAATCTCACGTTTTATCTTGCGATCGATCGTCTCGACCTCGGCAAAGGCGTCGCGATCGAATTCATTGGCCCTATCTGTGTGGCTGCATTTCAGACAAAGTCTCGTCGAAATGCAGGCGCACTCGGACTCGCCACACTTGGCGTTTTGATTCTCTCGGGGTTTGAACTTGGCAACGAGCCGCTCGGACTGCTGTTTATCTTCTTGGCCTCAGCGTGCTGGGCTGCATACATTGTTGTTGGTTCGCGCGTTGCCCAACTCAATAGAGGCGTCTCAGGGCTTGGCGTAGGACTTGCGATTGGCGCAGTTGCTATTGCACCGTTTGGTGCACCACAAAGTGGTCCCGCATGGGGTTCCCCCTCAATCTTGGTCTTATGCCTACTAGTCGGATTGTTCTCCAACGCACTCGGCTATGGCATTGAGCAATCGATCATGCGCAAAATTCCTGTGCGTAGATTTTCCGTGTTGCTCGCACTCTTGCCAGTGACAGCCGTGGTCTTTGGATTTTTGTTTCTTGATCAGACTCCAACTTTTGTTGACATGATTGGAATTGCATTGGTGCTGACAGGCGTGGTTGTGCAGCAACGCGAAACACTGACGCCAACAAGCGAATCTTCCTAAAGCATTGCACTTTCCTGCCGATCACTTTCGGTAGAATAGATATCAAGCGGGCGAGGAGAATCCTTCAGCATGCGCGTACCCCCAAAAATGAAAATCAAAAGTGCCGTTGGCATACTTGCCCTCAGCATGATTGCCACGATGCTGCCGATCGCTCCTGCGCGCGCCGATGATGGTTTGTTGCCCAACGCAATTGTGGTCAATGGTCGCGGTTATGGACATGGTCGTGGAATGAGTCAATACGGCTCGTACGGATGGGCCACCACCGGCTCAACGTGGGACCAGATTCTCAACTTCTATTACGGCGGGGCAACCGGTAACACCATCGGCTCACTTGCCGACCCCGGTCAAGAGATGACCACTTATCTTTCTGCAATGAACGACAAATCAACATCGGTTGTCGCCGATGCAAGCAATGCGGTGTTTGTGCAAGACCCAACCCCTGGCCGACTCTGGACATCGCTGGTAGCAATCGAAGTTTCACAACGCGTGTATCGCGTGTGGGGTTCGATGGAGCGCAAGTGCGCAATTACTGCAGACCCAGCCACAGAAGGGTTTACGTTGATTGCCGATGTACCGACGGTTGCATCGTTCACCACGACTGTTGGCGCAGATCCTGCTGCTGCATCAACTGCAGTGATCGGATTGTGCGAGCCACGTACCAGTAGCAAAAACAAGATCCGCTATTACCGCGGAGAGATTCGTGCTGTCAACAACTCGAGTGGCGCTAATCGCACTATCAATGCCACCACCATCGAAAGTTATTTGCGCGGCGTCGTGCCGCGCGAGTCACCTGCCGATTGGGGCAATGCAGCAGGTGGTGCAGGAATGCATGCTCTGCGCGCTCAAGCAGTTGCAGCCCGTTCATATTCGGCAACCGAAAATAGATATGCGGGTCTGGCTCGCACATGCGACTCACAGAATTGTCAGGTGTACGGCGGTAGTGCATTACGCGAATCTGTAAACGGCGCAATCGTTGCTCTTGAGCATCCGCTCACCGACCAAGCCATAGCCGAAACCGCGGGCGTCGTGATTGTGCAACCAAACGGCAAACCGTCTCGCACAGAGTTCACTTCGAGCAACGGTGGTCGCACTGCAGGTGGCACCTTCCCTGCACAAGTCGACCCGGGCGATCTCGCCAGCGAGCCAGTCAACAATTTGTTGGTCTGGACACGCATCATTTCTGCAGCACAACTCACAGCAAAATATCCGCAAATTGGCACGCTCACCTCTGTTGTCACTACACACGACGGCCTTGGCGGAGACTGGAATGGTTATGCAACTTCGGTTGCCATTAACGGCACCGCGTCCACCGTCACCATCAAGGGCTACGACTTCAAGTCGATCTTTGATCTACCTGCTCCGTGGTTCGAGACATCATCTATTTATGGAGCAGCATTCGATGCTGGCCCGGTTGGCGCAATGTTGTTTATCGGTGACTCAGTAGGCGAAAGCATTGCCAGCACGTTCGCTTCAGTGGTTACCCCTGCATACCCAACAATGAATTATCAGGCACTCAGTAATCGCTGCCTGGTTGGTCCAAGTTGTGTCGCGGCTGCATCAGGCGCACCTGATGCTCCTGCCATTATCAACGCACTCACACCAGAGCAATACCCAAGTGTTGCAATCATTCAACTCGGTTACAACGATGATCCGAACACATTTCAGTCGGATGTTGATCAGGTCGTCGCTGCACTCAGCGCTCGCGGTGTGCAGCGAATCGTGTTTATCAATCTCTCCACCCGTCGCACATCTCGAAACTATGCGCTCTCCAACGCAGTTCTTACAAATGCCGCAGCAAGTTATCCAAATGTCTCGGTGCTCGATTGGAATGCAGCTTCATCTGCGCCGTCTCAAAAACGATGGTTTAGCGATGATCTTCACCTGACGAGCACTGGCCGCAGTGAGTTTACGTTGTTTATCCGCAATCAATTGGACACACTGCGCTCGCAAAATATCATTACGAATGGAGTCGCAACCGTACTGCCGCTTGGTGTGCCGATGGCCAAGGGCGACCGAGGAAACAACGTCAAGGCTCTGCAGACTGCCCTCAATGCATATTTCAAACTGCCAAAGAAAAAGCGCATCGCTGTTGATGGTGTACTCGGTAAAGGCACCATTGCTCTTGTCACCACGCTCGAGACCAACGCCGCCCTGCCAGTCGACGGCATCGCCGACGAAGCAGTGTTGGCCGTGTTGGGCATCGACCCAGCAACAATCATTCTTTCTCAGGGCACGAAGCACGCAACAGTTGCCACAGCTCAAACCGCACTCGCGCGTGTACTCAAGATCAAGATACGCGCAGACGGCATCTATGGCTCAGGTACTACGCGCCAGGTCAAACGTTTTCAGAAGAGTGTCGGCATCAAGCAAACAGGCACGATCAATCGCCTGACTTGGCAGGCGTTACTCAGCGCTTCCATGCAGAAGTAAAACGCTCTTCCCACGCCTCATTGCTCACCATCGACGGATAAGCAGCACGATATTCGCGCTTCAGTCGCTTATATGAAGTAGCGATCGTAAAGATTGACTTCACAACCTCACGCAATAACTTAAAGAAACGTTTAGTGTCGCGTTCTACCGTGTATCCGTCGGCAATGCGGTCGTGACGATACAGGATTCGGTTGCGCAGTGTGGCAACGCCGACCGCACGAGCATCGATTGGGCCAACGCCGAACTTCTTTAGGCGTAATGGCTTAGGAATGATGTACCCGCCCACCAACACGATGGCGAATAAAAACCCAAACGCGCGCAACGCCTTGTGCCGTGGTTGGCGAGGCTTGATTGCAGCCAACTCTGCCGACAGTGGCGCTGGCTTTTCTTCAGCGCACACACGTAATTCGTCGTGCAATGCGGCGTGATCGATCTTCATCCACTCGGCCGGGCCAGCCAGATATGCGTTGAGTCCGCGCAGCATGTATTCGGTCGATGCGTAGCGCATCGAAAAAAGATTGCGGAACCCAAATGAAGCAAATCGATATGCCAAGTTCCACCATGTGTGCTTGTCGAACACCAGCGTGTCAACAAGTGCCAGGTTGCGCGATTCATAAAACAATGACGACGGATTATTCTTCAACCCAAAGTCAGCGTGCCACACAATCACTCCATTGAGAGTGATCGAATGTTTGCCCGTGTGCATCAGACCAAAAGCAACATCGTCTCCGCGCACAAACACGGGCAACGGATTTTCGTTAGTGATGTTGATTGGAAACGCGGTGTACCACCACGCGGTGTAATCAAAAGGAACTTCTGGCGCATCTTGTACAGCGACCGAACGCTCGCGCATGTCGTCTTCGCGACCGAGTGCCTGCAACGGATAGATAGAACGCCACGAATACTGCGAACCTGCCTCAAACTGCAGCCACGGACGCTCTTCCGACAGCATTGCTCCGTGCACACAAAGTTTGGGATCTTTGGCGAAGGCAAACAACGACATCGTGCGCACAATCGCTTCTGGCTCGAGCGTGATGTCGTCGTCCATGAACAACACGTGAGTTGCCCAGCCCGCTTTACGAAGTTCGATCAGGCCGCGCGCAAAACCGCCGGCGCCACCCAGATTGCCGTTTGGGATTACCGTGAGCGGGGCATCTGATGCCGCATCGAATGTCACATTTTGTGCATTATCAACTACGAGCACTCGCACTTTTCCATTGAGAGCATCCGAGTTACTCACCAAATCGAGCACGTTGTGCACGGTCTTGCGCACATATTCTTGACGATTAAACGTGGTGATCGACAACGACATGCGCACTTCGTGCCGAGGAGCATCCTGTGTAACCCACTCTCCGCCCGTCATGCACACTTCGCCACCAATTGCTGTCACCCGTACGTAATAGGTGCCGTCTGTTGACGTTTGCAAGTCTGAAACGTTGAGCGTCACGCTGGTTGGGGACCCTTCGCCGCGTGGCAATTGCGCCGTTGCTACAACCGATTCTTTCTTGCCGTTTACGGCCACAACTTCGGCAATACCGACACCAGAAGCGCGCACGCTGACACTCAAGTTGTTGACGTGACTCACTCGGCGCCAACGGCCAGCAGCAAGTACACCAAACGTTGTATCAAAACTGAGCGTGCCGCCGTCTGAAAGCACCGCCCCATTGTCGACTATGCGCACATCGCCGCTCGTGCGCGCATACAACAGCGGCTCTGGCGTTGTTGGCGTTGGCAACACAAGACGTTGCACCAAATTGGCTAATTGCATTAGTGCTTTGCCCCGCCCAACGGGTCGGTAAAAAATGGCGGGATGTCCGTGCCGTCGTCGAGTGCTTTCAACATTGCTGTCGCTGCAGCCAATGCTTCGTGAATAGTGACGTCCATGTCGAGATAACGATAGGTGCCAAGTCGACCCAAGAAAGTGACACCCTGCTGCGCGCGAGCCTGCTGCACGTAGTTGACTAATTGATCGGTCTCTTTCACCAACCGAATCGGGTAATACGGAGTGTCGTTTTCGCCACAGAGTCGCGAAAACTCGGTGTACGTCACAGTGCTGTCATGGCTTTCCCATGGCGCAAAATGTTTGTGTTCGGTAATGCGCGTGTACGGAACTTGCTCGTCGCAATAATTCAACACCGGACAACCCTGAAAGTCTCCGTCAGACACATGTTGCTCAAAGTCGAGCGTTCGATATGCAAGCCGCCCGTGTTCAAAACCAAAATATGCATCGATCGGGCCAGTCCACACCACGTGGTCATAGCTGCTCGACTGTGCTCGCTCAAAACGCGTCGACAAATGCACAGAGATGCTCGGATGATCAAGAATTGCTTCCACAATCGGCGTGTAGCCATGCTCGGGAATTCCCTGATGCGGATGATTGAAGTATGAGTCGTCAGCGGTAAATCGAAGCGGCAGTCGTGCCAAGATGCTTGCGGGTAACTCTGTTGGATCGACACCCCACTGCTTTTTGGTGTAGCCCGCAAAAAATGCGTCGTACAGTTCGCGACCCACAAATCGCAATCCTTGATCTTCAAACGAAACTGGGTTTGTAATGGTCGAGTCTGCTTTTGTGGCAATAAATGCCTCGGCCTCGGCTGGCGAAAAATTGCTACCAAAAAACTCGTTGATCAATGTCAGGTTCATTGGCATCTGAAATGCTCTGTCGCCCACCATCGCACGCACCCGGTGGCGATACGGCATCATCACTCCAAAGCGGTTGATGAACTCCCATACGTGTTCGTGTTGCGTATGAAAGATGTGCGGTCCGTAGGTGTGCACCATGACGCCCGTTTCGTGGCGCTCGGTATGGCAGTTGCCAGCCACGTGATCACGGGTGTCAAAAACGGTTGCGGTATGGCCTGCCTCGGCCAGTTGTCTTGCCACCACGGCGCCTGAAAAGCCTGCGCCAACAATGGCAAACGATCGCGCTAGCACGCCTTAAATACTACGCAATTAGTGCGAGAGCCAAGGTGCACAGAGTCCGTCCAGATCGCGCACTTCAATGCGCTCACGGTTGGCATATGTCACTTGGTTGCTTGGATCCGCGCGCAATTTGAATGTGCGGAATTCCATTTCTGTCGTATCGATCGCAAGTATGCGACCGACCAACGACTCGCCGAGGCTGAGGAGCAACTTGATGGTCTCGAGCGCCTGAATTGATCCAACAATTCCTGGCAATACGCCAAGCACACCGGCCTCTGCGCAACTAGGCGCAAGTTCGGCTGGAGGAGGCTCTGGCACCATGTCGCGATATGTCGGTCCATTCTTCGGATCAAACACGGTGACCATGCCTTCAAATCTAAAAATCGACCCATGAACAACTGGTATGCCAAGTTTGACGCTTGCATCGTTGAGCACATAACGACTTGGGAAGTTGTCTGCGCCATCCACAATCACGTCGTATCCGGCAATGATCTCCATGATGTTGCTTGCGTCCAGGCGTGTGTCATACGTGACTACATCGACATCTGGATTGAGCATCGTCAGTGTCTTTTTTGCCGAGTCCACCTTGCGATCACCAATGCGATCAATGTTGTGCAAGATCTGACGCTGCAAGTTGCTGGCGTCCACTTCGTCCATGTCCACAATGCCGATTGTTCCAACGCCGGCGGCGGCCAAATACAACGCTGCAGGACTTCCAAGTCCACCAGCACCCAACAACAACACTTTGCTGGCAAGCAGTTTTGCTTGTCCTTCAACACCTACTTCTGGCAGCAAAATATGTCGCTGATAACGATTGCGCTGCTCAGCGGTCAATGAGGCAGGAGTGCCCCACTGGCGACCTTCGTCTTTCCACTTGCCAAAGCCACCAGCCATCGAGACAACATTTGTGTAGCCAAGTTCTTGCAAAGTCTTTGCGGCAAATGCGCTACGCACTCCGCCCGCGCAATACACCACGATCGGCGCATCTTTATCGGTGATCTTGCTTTCGATCTGAGCTTCGAGATGACCTCGAGGAATGTGGATCGACAGCGGCAATGTGCCTTGCTCAAATTCGTCAGGCTCGCGCACATCGAGAGCCAGGGTTGTTCCAGTTGCCAAACGCGCAGCAGCATCGGCAGTGTCAACCTCAACGATTTGTGATTTTGCTTGTGCAAGTAGGTCTCTAAAACCAGCCATATAGGTGACAAATCCTCCGCCTAATACCCTACCGTTCTAGTCGGGTTTTGATGCTCAGACCGAACGGCACAGCAGGGGCAACACCTCAGAAATACCAGCATTGATCACGACATCGGCCCGATCATCCATCTCGGTTGGCGAACCATTGACAATGATAAATGCCGCTCCTGCGGCCTTGGCTCTCGGCACTGCGTTGGCGGCTGGGTATACCGACAGCGAGGTTCCTACAGCCAGCAGCACATCACACTCTTCGCTCGCAGTCAGCGCTCTACCAATCACATCGGGTTCGAGCGACTGACCAAATAAAATCGTGTCGCTTTTCAAGATCCCACCGCACAATTCACACCTCGGATCCACATCGCCTGCGATCACTCGCGCCAAAGCATCCACCATCGGTTTGCGGTCTTTACACCCCCAACAACATGTGCGATGAATGGTGCCATGCACTTCCAAAACATTCATCGGATCATGTCCTGCACGCTGATGTAACTCATCAACATTTTGCGTAATGATGGCATTGAGGACACCGCGACGTTCAAATTCAAGTAGTGCAAAATGTCCTGCGTTTGGTTGAGGATCATTATCAATCCAACGCACTCTGTTGCGCCACGATTTTTGGCGCAGTTCATCATCTTCCAAATAATGAGTCAGGGTTGCTGCGCGCTCTGCATCTGGATCCTTTGTCCATAATCCGTTTGGTCCTCGAAAGTCTGGAATACCGGAATCTGTCGAAATTCCCGCACCAGTCAACACAGTGATGCGCTTAGACGCCTGCAATGTCACCCGTGCTTGATCTATTTTTTCTTGCAATTCTTCATTCATCACCCTGCCATCTTGCCAAACTCGCGCACACAACTAGGTATGAACGAATTACACGTTGAAAAAACACTTGTTGTGGTGCCCTGGCTAGACCCGATTGTCGATGAGGTCGGGTTTGATGTGTTCTCTCGGTACGCCGAGATGTTTTGGCTTCCCATCATGGGGCCAAGTGCGTTATGGATTCAGCGCCGCATCGTGATGGGCTTTGCCGAGTTTCCGGGCGGTTACGAGATGGACACTCAAGAGATCGCGCTCGCCGTTGGTCTGTCATTCACCCAAGGCGCCAACTGTCCATTTACTCGTGCACTGCGCAGGTGTCAGTGGTTTGGTGCCGCACAAAGCGTGAATGGCGGCTTAGCCGTGCGCATCAAACTTCCGCCGGTGTCGCGTCGCCAGATACAACGCTTCCCTGTTTCGCTCAAACAATCCCTTGCAGCGTGGCCAGTTGAATCCACCGACCATCAACAACTTGTTGAGCGAGCAAACCTTGTCGCAAGCGCACTGATCACTACTGGCGACGATTCCGATTTGTTGGAATCTCGACTTACGCGGATCGGAATTCCAGTTGGGATTGCGGCTCGTGTTGCTGGAGAGTTGACCTGCCAAGCCACGGCACAAAGTTCTCCATAAACGCCCAGCTCGTGCGATGCAGCGCCGAAGGTCCATACCCCTGCAACGCGGTGCGGTGTTTTGGGCACGGGTAACCCTTATTGGTCTCGAAGCTCCACAGCGAATAGTCGTTCGCGTACTCGCGCATCATTCTGTCTCGCGAAACTTTTGCCAACACCGAAGCGGCCGACACCGACAACACTGATGCATCAGCCTTAACTTGTGTTACCACCTGCGAAATATGAGGCGACACAAAATCCCATCGACCATCTATCACTGCGGTTGCTTTGCTCACATCAATCTGTTTCGCCAAACTTTCAATCGCCCGTTTGGTGGCCAATCGTTGGGCAGCATTCATGCCCATCGCATCGCATTCGGCGTGAGTCACATACCCAATCGACCATGCGGCACATGTTGCAGCCACATGATCAAACATTTCTTCTCGTTTAACTTCCGACAATTGTTTTGAGTCACGCGCACCGCCCATCAGTGCAGAGGCATCGTCGCTTGCAATCACATCCTGCGACAGTACTGCCGCACCGATCATCAGTGGTCCGGCCCACGCACCTTTTCCCACTTCGTCGATACCAATCACAATTGACGAGCCCTTGCGCAACAACACACGCTCCACTTGAGTCGTTGGTGCTTCTTTCACTGCAATGAAATCTGCACTGCACCGCCAACGAAACTACCTGCGCGCCACCAAGCGCCGCTCTCCAACAACGCTGCTGCAGTTGGTGCATCTACCGCAGCAAGCAAACCACCCGAAGTTTGGGGATCAAAACACAATGCGGCCGCTGCATCATTGCCTGCAGCATCTACAAAGTTGCCCTCCACATAGTCACGGTTACGTGGGTCTCCACCCGTGCGCACACCACGTTGCGCTGCTTCACTAGCGCCCGGATACGCCTGCAAAGTGCTGGCATCGATAACTAGAGCAACCGCACTACGCTCTGCCATTTCCCAGCCGTGGCCAGCCAATCCGTAGCCCGTCACATCGGTTACCGCGTGCACACCAGCGCCAAAACTTTGCAATTGCTCAGACGCCAGACGATTCAGCGTGCGCATTCCCGCAATGGCTACATCTTTGTCAGCATCTGATCCACCAGCAAGGGCGAGGCCGGTACCGAGCGGCTTCGACATCACAGCAATGTCGCCAACTTGTGCGCCACTCTTGCGAAAAATTCGTTGCGGGTTGACTACACCTTGCACGGCAAGACCAAAGATCGGTTCTGGATTACGAATGGTGTGACCGCCCGCAATGCTTCCGCCCGCTTCTGCAACCACAACTGCGGCTGCGGCAAATATTTGAGCAATTGCGGTTGGAGGAAAGTGTTCTGGAAACGCAGCAATATTGACGGCCATCACCACGCGGCCACCCATTGCAAACACATCGCTACATGCATTGGCTGCGGCAATCGCACCAAAATCGCCTGGGTCATCAACAAGCGGTGGAAAAAAATCGGTTGTACTCACCAAGGCCACATCATCAGTCACTTGGTACACGGCTGCATCGTCAAAAGGTGCAAGACCTACCAATAATGCAGGATCGAGTGATGCAGGAAAGTCTCTCACCAAGTCGGCGAGCAATGTTGCACCCCATTTGGCCGCGCATCCACCACACGACGTCCATTCAGTAAGACGCAATGGCGAGATGCTTGGCAAATTGCTCGGCGAATTGCTCACGGGGCAAAGCCTAGAAGCAGCGTTTCGCCAGTTGCTTCAACAGAAGTCCAAGTCGGATCACACTTGCCTGCGGTCAGTTTGATTCCAGCAGGCCCAGCGACTTCCCACAGCAATGCGGGCTTTTCGCCATGCCAACGAATACCAAAACTCACCGTATGTAGCGGACCAACAGCCACTCGATGACACTCCAAATTTGCTCCAAGCCACAGCCGAGGAATGCCTCGACCAAAAATTTGCACCGATCCATCGCGCTGCATTGCCACCATTTTTTCTTCAACCCACGCAATTGCGCGAATATCGGTTGGCATAACGTTTGGTGGTTCGGCGGCACTACTCAAACGCAACTGTGTAGCAGCCACATCATCCGCCGCACGGCTCTCGCCCATGCGTGCAAACACAAATTGAGCCGCAAACAAAGCACGCTCTACATCCCACGGCAATATTGGCGTTTTCTTATTTTCTTTCAACAGAGTTTCCACACATTGTGCGAGGCGCGCAGCGTGATCAACGCGTATGAGAGCAGAATCGCCTGTGAGTTTCTCACCCATGCGCAACAATTCTTGAAACGTCAAGATGTATGCAACCGGATCATTGGCGCAATCTCCACCAGCACCTATTGCCCAGTCTTCAATTTCATGCCCACTCAAGATCAGTGCATCACTGCGCAGGCGCGCAACAAGAGGGGCAACTGCACCTTCAGGCACAATCACATACCCGGCTTGCTCTACTGCCTTGAGCCATCCCTTTTGCAACTGTTCAAATGACGGCAAGCGCTCTACATCGACATTCGCAACAACATTGTCTAGTGCTCGTAACGCCACACGCAGTGTGCTGCCGTGCGCAACGGGAAACACCACACTGCCTGCTGGCAACTCGATGCCTTGTGCACCACGCGGGCTGGGAGTTCGAGACGAAACCACATCTGGTCGTGTAAACGCCACTGCAATTGGCAATGTCGACTCGTTCGTGATCTCAATCACTACTAGTCCACCCGCGTCTGCAACGGCGTACACGCGCTGGATTGCGTCGCCGCCAGGTATTCGTAAACGAGTCTCGATAACAGGCACGCCGGCGCGTCGTGTTTGTCGCACACTCGGCTCTGTCGACGGGTCGTGCCAGCGGTCGTCAGCAGCAATGTGCCAGTCAAGCACCGGCGAGCCATCATTGAGCCGAATAGAACCGCGCTCATTGACAATTGCATTCCATCCGCCGCCCCTGATGCCCAACACATGGGCCGCTGGTCGCACGCGTGCACTGAGCGAAATTGACGAGATAACACCTTGTGTGTTGGACATTATTCAGACCTACTTGATCTCGACATCAACGCCCGCAGAGAATCTTCAGCGCTCTGAGTACCTTCACATACGAGCGCGACTTGCTCGGCAATCGGCATCTCCACACCATGTTGCTGTGCCAACTTGACAACAGCAGACGAGCTTTTTACACCCTCAGCAACCATGTTCATCGAACCCACGATCGCCGCAATCGATTCGCCCTTACCCAAACGCACACCCACTTGGGTATTGCGACTCTGCATCGATGCACACGTAGCCATGATGTCACCCATGCCTGCAAGGCCAGAAAAAGTGGGTGGCTGCGCGCCAAGCGCAACACCAAGCCGCGACATTTCTGCCAAACCACGAGTCACCAGAGTTGCCTTTGCGTTGTCGCCAAATCCAAAGCCCTGTGATATTCCTGCCGCTATAGCAATGACGTTTTTTACTACTCCGCTAATTTCGCATCCGATCACGTCGCGATTGGTGTACAACCGAAACGTTGGACGAGAAAACAATTCTTGCAACTGCAATGCAACCGCATCGTCGCTACAAGCAACAACACTCGCCGCGGGTTGACCTTGCAATATTTCGTGAGCAAGGTTTGGGCCGCTCAACACCGCCCGTGGGTTGTTCGGCATCTCAGACGCCAACACTTCACTCATCCGCAACAATGTCTCGCTCTCTAAACCTTTAGACAAACTCATAATCGGCACACCGGCAGCCACATGCTTCGCTACCTGCTGAGCAACATGACGAAAACCTTGCGCTGGCACTGCCATCGCAATCACATCTGCGTGTTTCACCAACTGCTCAAGATCCACTGACGCCTCAAGCTCAGCGGGCAATACATAGTCACCGAGGTATGCACTGTTGAGATGTTGCGAGTTGATCTCTTCGGCTAGTTCCAAGCGCCTCGTCCACAGTGAAGTCGCAGCGTTTTGCGACACCAGTGTGGCGATTGTGGTGCCCCATGATCCTGCCCCCACCACACACACTCGAGTCGTCACAGTCGCCAAGGTTAGGCGAGCAGGGCCACATCGACACAAGCACCAATAGGCTACGAAAATGGTCGATTCGCACAAATCGTTCACGCAATCGGCATCTCTCACTGCCGTCGTCATCCCCATCAAGGCTTTCGAGCAGGCAAAAGATCGACTCTCAAGTGTGCTCAGCGCAGAGCAACGCATACTGCTCGCACGCTCAACAGCACTTGGCGTTCTCGAGTCTGTGCGTGGCGCATCGGTGTTTGTGGTTTGCGACAATCCCGAAGTTTCGCAGTGGGCAACATCGCATGGCGCCACGGTGGTGTATCAGTCTCAACCAGGATTAAACGTTGCAGTGCACGAAGGCATCAGCGCTGCTCACGAATACGAGCGAGTCATGATTGTGCATAGCGACTTGCCATTGCCCAACAGACTTCGCGAGTTGCTTAACTCAACCGTTGCGAGCAACACGGTCACGATTGTTCCCGATCGACATCACGACGGAACCAACGTCTTGATCATCCCCTCTGGTGTGGGATTTACCTGTCACTACGGTGCAAAAAGCTTTGAGGCCCACACGGCCGAGGCATCCAAACTTGGACTAGCAATTGAAATAATTGAAGATGACGAGCTTGCACTCGACATAGATACACCCGATGACTTGGCTGTGCTGCCAACTCAGTGGCTAGAGCAACACAGCATCACTCTTTTTTGACATAAAAAAAGACCGGAGGGCCAAAGCCCTCCGGTCTCACAGTTCTCCGAACCGATTTGTATTTTGGCTAAGGCCTTATTTCTTCTTAGCGGCCTTTTTTGCCTTCTTGCGCTTGGCTGGGGCCTTCTTAGCGGCCTTTTTTGCCTTCTTGCGCTTTGCTGGTGCCTTTTTTGCTGCTGCCTTCTTCTTGCGCTTTGCTGCCATGATTTTCTCCTTGGTTAGGTATTACTTTTTACGGTTTGGATTCAATTCACTCTTCAGCGTTGAGCTTGAAGTGAACTTCATTGCTGTACTGGCTGGAACTTGAACCGGTG
>JBIKZO010000101.1:0-5406 GCA_044354675.1 Ilumatobacteraceae bacterium
GTCTGCGGCCAATCGGCATGTGCTGATTGCATGTATGCGCGCATCTGTTTTGCTGGTGTGCCAATCAAATTTGGAGGACGCAATGCATCAGCGCACGAATCCCAGTCAGCAAAATTGTTTTGCAATTCCAAGAACCCGCCGTCGACCGGCACCACTCCGCTCACAAGGTGCGAATATTTATGAGCGAGTTCAATCACAACGTTTCCACCCCACGATTGCCCGCACACCACAGGCATCGAATAACCACGAGGCGCGATTGCGGTCAACAACCCCGCCAAATCCTCTGTCACCGAACTCATGTCGTAACCAACTTCGGGTTTGTCGCTCAGGCCGTGGCCGCGCAAATCGATTGCAATAACAGGATGCCCAAGTTGCACAAGTGCAAGTGCGGCGCCTTCCCACAACATGGCGTTAGATGCGAGACCATGTACCAACACAATTGGCTTAGCCGAATGAGTTGCAGGGTCCCCCCACCTCACCGTTCTCAAACGCACTCCCGTGCCAGTGGCAATCATTTCACTCATAGGCAATCCATCATTCACGACATTCACACTACGCTTCAACATTGATGTCACTCAATGTCCTGCTTATCACCTTGGATCAATTTCGCGCAGACTGTCTTTCGATTGCTGGCCATCCCCTTGTAAAAACACCAAACCTCGATCGGCTTGCACAACAGGGCGTACGACTCACCAAGCACTACAGCCAGTGCGCACCATGTTCGCCTGGTCGCGCCAGTTTGTACACGGGCATGTACCAGATGAACCACCGTGTCGTTGCCAACGGCACCCCACTTGACAGAAGTTTTGACAACGTTGCGTTGCTCGCACAACGCGCCGGATATGCGCCCGTACTTTTTGGATACACCGATCAAGCAATTGATCCGCGTGATGCAACAGGGCCCGACGACTGGCGGCTCAACTCGTATGAGGGTGTACTGCCTGGTTTCGACTGCAAACTCTTTATTCCCGAAAATCATGTGTTGTGGATTGAGCACTTACGAGCAAATGGTTTTGATGTTCCCATGAATGCTCAACAAGTTTTGAAGACCGAACCAGAGCGCCCTGCCGAGTTCGGTATCTCTGCATTTTTGACCGACCATTTACTCACATGGCTTGACCAACAAAATGGTCCTTGGTTTGCACACGCCAGTTACTTGCGACCACACCCGCCTTACGCTGCTGCCGGCAAGTGGTCCACTGCATACGACCCAGCCGATGTTGAGTTGCCAATTCCACACGGTGACGATCTGCATCCTTCGCACCAAATGTTTTTGCAACTCCCCGACGCAACTGCGCCACTTGATGAAGCGGGCAAGCGTCATATGCGTGCGCAGTATTACGGAATGATCAGTGATGTTGACGAACAACTTGGTCGTGTGTGGGACAAGCTTGCCGATTTGGGCATGTGGGAAAACACCATGATCATCATCACGGCAGATCACGGCGAGCAGCTTGGCGATCATGGTCTCAAAGAAAAACTCGGATTCTTCCCGCAGAGTTATCACATTCTCGGACTCGTTCGCGACCCACGCAACACAAAACAACACGGAACTGTCGTCGACAAGTTCACAGAAAATATCGACATCTTTCCGACAATTGCCGATGCACTTGGCCAACCTGTTCCATTGCAATGCGACGGACTACCGCTCACACCATTTCTTACCGGTGCAACGCCAGCAATCTGGCGCGACGCAGCAACATACGAATACGACTGGCGATCAGTGTTTATTCGCATGGGCGCGCGCGATTGGCCGTGGGATCAGCGACTCGAGCAACAACATCTCGCCACTCGTTGCTACGACGACCGTGCATATGTGCAGTTCGGTAATGGCTCGTCGTTGTCGTTTGACATTGCAGCCGACAAGACCTGGCGAACATACATCAATGACCCTGCGACAACACTGGCGATGGCCCAAGACATGTTGGTCTGGAGATCGCGTCATACAAACCGAACTTTGTCAGGAATGCTGATCGAACAAGGCGGCATTGGTGAGTGGCCCACCGATGTCTCGTGGCGCGCATAAACAAACACAGATCCTCTAGTGAACAATGCCACGGGTTTGTGGCCCATCAGAATATGCGTGCCTGACTAACATTTAATTTGTTCATACGTAAGCCCAGCTTGCATTACCCCCCGAAAGAATCCCCCCACATGTTGATTCGTCTTGCTCGTTTTTCCGTACGTCGCCGTCGATTGATGATCGGATTTTGGTTGCTGCTCGTCATTGCTCTTGGTGCAATCTCGGCTTCGTTAGGACCGAATTTCGCAACGCAGTTTGAGCTTCCAAAAAGCGAATCCAACGATGTGCGCGAACTCCTCACAGCGAATAGCCCTGATCTTGCTGGTTTCAGCGGGCAAATTGTGTTCACTTCCCCCAACGGAGTCACATCCGACGAAATCAAATCATCCATGACTGAATTGTTTACTCAAGTTGCCCTAATTCCGGGAGTTGCTGTATCAAGCCCTTTTGACACCCCAGGCAAGATCAACCCAGCAGGCACAACAGCCTTTGCCGCTATTGACGTCACACTGCGTTCGCAAAATGAATTGATCTCACTTGGTTCTGAAATCCAAGAAATTGGGAAGAAGTTCAGCCTTGACGGTGTTCAGATTGAATACGGAGGTGAAATCTTTGCTGTCTTTGAGTTGCCAGCCAGCGAACTATACGGATTACTTGCAGCAATAATCATTTTGGTTCTTGCATTTGGTTCGGTGCTCGCGATGGGTTTGCCTATTGGCACGGCGTTGATTGGTCTCGGTGCTGGCACATCACTTGTCACCATTTTTAGTCACGTTGTTGGAATGCCCGACTTCACAACATCACTCGTTGCGATGATCGGACTAGGAGTTGGCATCGACTACGCATTATTTATCGTGACTCGTTATCGCGAAGGACTCGAGAACGGCCTCAGCGTCGAAGATGCGGTCGTTGACGCAGTTGATACTTCTGGTCGTGCTGTGATTTTCGCTGGCATCACCGTAATCATTTCATTGCTTGGACTGTTTTTGATGGGTCTTGCATTTGCTCGTGGCTTAGCAATTGGCGCAGTAGTCGGTGTGCTCTTGATGATTATTGCGTCAATCACACTTCTTCCAGCCCTACTCGCAGTGGTCAAACATCGAGTCAACGTCACAACTCGTGCCGCCCTTGTTGCCCTCGTTGCTTTCGTATTGATCTCTTTGATAGCAGTAATCAATCACTCGATAATGATTTTCTTGGTGGGTCTTGCCATCACTGTTGGCGTCACACTCATCAGCTTGGCAATCAAGCCGTTGCGCACTCCAATCAAACATCGCTTGAAAAAGACCAAGGAACTCACATTTTGGTATCGCTGGAGTCGTTTCATTCAGCGTCGTCCTTGGTCTGCTGCGCTCAGTGCAACCGCAATTCTGCTCGTTTTGGCAGCCCCACTTGCATCTATTCGCCTTGGCTTTGGCGATAATGGAAATGCGCCGACGACCACAACAGTGCGCAAGGCATTTGACATGCTTGCCGACGGTTTTGGTCCAGGATTCAATGGCCCGCTTTACATCACCGTGCAGGGTGATACCGCAGCAAACCCTGATGCACTTGCCGCGTTTGTAGGCACGCTGCAATCAACAGAAGGAATTGCATTTGCGCAAAGTTCCCCCGCGTCGGCCGATGGTTCAATGTCGCTCGTCATTGCATACCCAACCACTGCCCCACAAGACGCAGCAACCTACGATCTCGTCAAGTTCTTGCGCAGTGATGTCATCCCGACAACTGGTGTTGATGCAAAAGTCGGTGGCTTCACCGCGTCTGGCGCAGATTTTGCGACGGCAATTGGTTCGCGTATGCCGTACCTCTTTATCGGTGTGCTCTCACTTTCTTTTTTATTGTTGATGGCCGTGTTTCGCAGTTTGCTCGTGCCACTCAAAGCAGTAATCATGAACCTGTTGTCAATCGGTGCGGCTTATGGCGTACTCGTTGCCGTTTTCCAATGGGGATGGGGAATCAGCCTGATTGGTGTTGGAAAAGCTGGGCCAATTGAGTCGTGGGCTCCGATGATGTTGTTCGCAATCGTCTTTGGTTTGTCAATGGACTATGAAGTGTTTTTGCTTTCGCGAGTCAAAGAAGAATACGACCGCACGGGCGACAATGCTTCAGCAGTCGCCGACGGCCTTGCTGCAACTGCTCGAGTGATTACTGCCGCTGCGTTGATCATGGTGTTCGTGTTCGGTTCGTTCGTGCTCGGCTATGACCGACAACTGAAACTTTTTGGTCTCGGTCTGTCGGTCGCAGTCTTCATTGATGCAACAATCGTGCGAATGGTGTTGGTGCCAGCAACAATGGAACTTTTAGGTGATCGCAACTGGTGGATCCCAGCGTGGTTGAATCGTCTACTGCCAAAAATTGACGTTGAAGGTCACCACTCTTTAGAAACTCACTAAACACTTGCGCGGGCCGTGCACTTGGCCACCCGCCCACGTCACATCATCTTTGTTGACAAGTTCAAATTCGGGAATTCTCTCAAGCCAGGTCTGCAATGCAACGCGCACTTCAAGTCGTGCCAAGTTGCTGCCGGCACAACGATGAATGCCGGAACCAAATGCGACATGGCGATTGTGCTCACGATCCAAAATCACTTCGTCAGGGTTTTCAAATTGTCGTGGATCGCGGTTTGCTGCAGGGAAAGCCATCAAGATTCGATCCCCCGCCTTCATTGGGCAACCCTGAAACTCAACGTCGTGATCAACAATGCGAGCCATCGTCACTGGCGCGTACATACGCAACAACTCTTCAATGGCTGTTGGCCACAAGTCTGGATTGTCACGCAATTGTTTGCGGTGCTCTGGGTGCTGGGCCATGTGCCACATGCATGAACCAATTGCAGACCACGTTGTATCAACTCCTGCGACAAGCATCAAGTTGCAAACACCAAGCACGTACTCGATTGGCACAACCTTGCCTTCAACTTCAGTGTTCATCAACTCGGTAATGAAGTCATCTTCGCGAGGATTCTGTTTTCGCTCTGCAACTTGTGCCAAAAAGAATTCAATGATGTTCTTGCGCGACCGTTTTCGTCCTTCGACATCTGTGATGTTTTCTAGTGCTCCACGCACCCACTCAGTAAATTCGGATTCCATCTCGAGTGGAACGCCGAGCAAAGTCGCGATCACACGAACGGGAATGTGCTGTGCATAATCGGCTGCTGCGTCGGCGGTGCCTTTGTCGATCACTTCGTCAATGAGCTGGTTGCACAAGTCGCGCGTTCCCTGCTCGAACTTGGCAACTGACTGAGGAGAAAATACGGGCAAGATGAGTCGACGATGCCAGTGGTGGTCAGGTGGATCAGAGGTAATTGGTGGGGCTGCAACGTTTCCATATGCGCCTTCGGCCTGGCCGGGGATTGGTGGCACAACCAAAATGCCACGCGATGT
>JBIKZO010000021.1:0-17477 GCA_044354675.1 Ilumatobacteraceae bacterium
CGCTGGCGCTGTTCCTGCGAGGGTAAACACGCTGCGGTTGTGGTCCGCATCGCTGTGTAAGTCGAGCAAGTCTGCCCCCAATGCCGCAACGAGAGCAGCAAGCTTGTCTGGGTCTCCACCCTCACTGATGTTGATGACGCATTCAAGCACCCCTTCTGCCTATCGGGCTGTTTGGAGTGGTTGCTACCTGCGGTGGTATATTGGGCGCATGGGAAGCATCGGTGGTCCAGAACTCATTATTGGTTTGATTATTGTCGCTTTGCTCTTTGGATCGCGTTTGCCAAAGCTTGCTCGCAACCTTGGGCAAGCAACAAACGAATTCAAAAAGGGCCAAGCAAGTGCGAACAAGGACGACGCTCCAAAGAGTGACACTCCTCCTTCCAGCAACTAATTAGCCAGCACTTTTACTTTCAGGCCGGTTGTGTCGGCCAGCAGTGTGCGACGCTCCATGGCTGCATAAATATTTAAGTCGCCGTCAAGTTTCTTCGTTGTTGTAAAGGCAATTTTCAATTCACCATCACTAATGCTTGTCGTTATTTTCTTTACACGACCATCTTGGGTTCGATCAAGCCCAACTGCAATACGCAACACACCAGCCAGTGCATTCACAAGTTTTTGATCTTCTTGTGAGAGCGCAGCAAATTCTGGATGGTCAAGTTTTGGCAAACCCTTGCGGTGGTATCTCGCAACTTGGGCGATGACCTCAATCTCGCGATCATTGAGACCAACGAGTTCTGAATTGCGAATGACGTAATACGAATGCAGGTGGTGCTTAGAGTGCGAGATAACTACGCCTACGTTGGCAAGCAGGGCCGCCGCTTCAAGAAGCTTGCGATTCGCCTGCGCAACGCCGAGCACGTCCCACACTTGATCAAACAAGTCGAGCGCAATGCGGGCAACGTTTTGCGAATGCTCTGGACGATCATCGCAGCGATCGGCAAGCAGACGCACGCTACGCATTGCAGCATCGGTGTCACCTGTTGCAGGTCCAAAGCCGCGGCGCTGCAGGGTGTCAAGGATGACGCCCTCGCGAAGCGCATAGTCGCTGTACATAAACGACTCAACGCCATACACGGTCGAGATTCCTTCAAGAATGATTGCGCCGGCCAAGATGATTTCTGCACGGCTCTTATCAAGCCCAAACTTCTCGCGTCGTTCGTCAACAGTGTTGACCGAGCCCAGCATCGTTACTGTTTCTGCAATCTGGGCCTGAGTGAACTCAAATCGATTGAGGGTCTTTGGTGCCGACTTGTTGGATCTGTCTTGGATGAGTCGAGCAATGGTTTCTGCAGTGCCAGATGATGCAACGGCAACGTCAAAACCAAATTCGGTGACTTCGGTTTGCAACACCATGAGCGTGGAGCGGACATGAGAACGACAACTGCTCATCGCACTTGGATGCAGGGTTGCAGAACTAAAGAATCTGTCGGTTAGTCGCACTGCGCCGAGTTTGAAACTGCGAGCAAGCAATACTTCGTCGTCATTGCCAAGCACAATCTCGGTTGATCCACCACCAATGTCGCATAACAGCATCGGCCGCTCATGTTCGCCAACACCATGCAATGCGCCTAGATGAATGAGGCGCGCTTCTTCGACACCCGAAATCACTTCAATGTCTATTTGTGCTTCCTTTTTGGCTCTACGAATGAACTCGAAGCGATTCTTGGCCTCGCGTACGGCGCTTGTAGCAACGGCGCGAATCTCGGCATTGTGTGAAGCTGCAATTTTTTGCATGCGCACTAAACACGCAATGCCTCTGTCGATCGCGTCAGCCGAAAGTTCGTTCATGTCACCGGCACCATGCCCGATGCGCACTGTCTCTTTTTCGGTCTCGATTACTTCAAATCCACCTTCAACCACTTTGGCGATCACAAGATGGAATGAGTTTGTACCTATGTCGAGCGCTGCGATTATCGCGTTTTCGCCGTTTGACACGGGGATCAGTCTAGTAAAGGGCTAATTCTGGCGATATCGTTGAGAACATGTCTGAAGCCCCAGTAGCAACTGAGCCATCCCGCGGCCACGCTCGCATCACCTATACCGGTGCTGTGTCACCACATTGGGCGGTCTATAGCGACTTTGGTGACCCAAACCTTCTCGAAGAGTTTCGTGCCCGCGTGCTTGCACGCTTGGTGTTGTTGCCACGCAACGACCCACAGTTTCGCCGCAACCAAGAGCGCGTCAACCGTGATGCCGAGCGTGAACGCATTTCGGTCGAGTGGGAACTCGGCTACAACGACGCTCAATAAGTTTTGCGCTTGTTGCGCAACAAGGTGTGAATTTTGTGAAAAACCAATCTGAAGTTTTGGTGAACTAATAATGACTTCTTGGCGACAATTGTTGAAGCAGTCAATCAGTAAAGATTCTGCTGTTTACGATTCAGGCATCGATGCACGAATCATTAACAGGGAGCTGAGCTGGCTCGATTTCAATGCACGCGTGTTGTCGCTTGCCGCCGACACTGAGATTGAATTACTCGAACGATGCAAGTTCGCCGCAATTTTCTGCAGCAATCTGGATGAGTTTTATCAAATCCGTGTCGCGGCACTCAAGGATCAGATTGCGGCAGATGTCAGTGCCGTCACTCCCGATGGCCGCACACCTCGCCAGCAACTGCACGAGATAATTCGGCAGGTGCAGCAACTTGTTGAACAATTAGAAGACGTATACAACCAAGACCTTGTGCCAAAACTTGCGAGCAATGGCGTACAAATTCTTGGATGGGATGAAGTAACCGACATCGAACGGGAATATCTGATGTCGATGTTTGAAACTCGTATTTTTCCTGTGCTCACCCCGCTCGCAGTCGACCCTGCTCATCCGTTTCCTTACATTTCAAACCTGGCGCTCAACTTGGCCGTGATTGCACTTGACCCACGTACTCAAGAGAAACGATTCGCTCGCGTCAAAATTCCTCCAACGCTTCCAAGATTTTTGCAGTTTCCTGACAGCAACAGGTTTGTATTGCTTGAAGATGTGGTGAGCGCCAATTTGGGACGCCTTTTTCAGGGAATGAAAATTGAGCAATGCCACACATTTAGAGTTTCACGAAATGCCGACCTTTCGGTTGATGATGAAGACGCTGAAGACTTGTTGGCAGCAGTCGAGATGGAGCTGCGTCGTCGTCGCTTTGGTCGTGCTGTGCGCCTCGAAGTGTCCAATGGAATGTCTCAAGAAGTTCTCGAACTGCTGATTGACGAACTTGAACTTGAGGCAAATGATGTCACCGTGCATCATGCCCCAGTTGGCTTGAGCGCACTGATGCAACTTTCCAATCTCAACTTGCCTCACTTGCGATTTAAGCCGTGGCCAGCGCTTACTGCGGGTCGCTTGGCGGCAGCAGAAGAAAACGAACGGTCAATCTTTAGCGTCATTCGAGAGCGTCAATTGCTCGTGCATCATCCACATGAATCCTTTATTTCTTCAGTTGAAGAGTTTGTGAAGCAGGCGGCACTCGATCCACTCGTGCAGTCGATCAAGATGACGTTGTACCGCACATCAGGCGACAGTTCAATTGCCCGACACCTCATCCAGGCTGCCGAGATGGGCAAGCAAGTTGCAGTCGTTATTGAGTTGAAGGCACGTTTTGACGAGGCTCGCAACATGTCGTGGGCAAAAGAGCTTGAGTATGCGGGCGTGCATGTGACATACGGTCTCGTTGGTCTCAAAACACATGCCAAGTGCATCTTGGTTGTGCGCAACGACCCAGACAAGATGCGCCGTTATGTACACATGGGAACTGGAAACTACAACTCAACCACCGCGCGCATATATGAAGACATCGGATTTTTTACCTGTGAAGACGCAATTGGCTCGGATGTAACCGAATTGTTTAATTACCTCACTGGCTACGGCCATGAGCCCGATTATCAAACCTTATTGGTGGCACCACATCGACTGCGCAACAACATTGTTGAACTCATCGACAAAGAAGCATCGTTTGGAGTTGACGGACGAATCACGATGAAGATCAACTCAATCTCAGACAAGACCGTGATCGAAGCGCTGTATCGGGCGAGCGGAGCCGGCGTGAAGATTGAGATAATTGTTCGCGGAATCTGCTGCCTTCGTGCCGGCGTGGCTGGCATGTCTGAGAATATTCGAGTTCGATCGATTCTCGGTCGGTACCTTGAACATTCACGGATCTATCGCTTTGAACATGGCTACGACAACAACGAACCGCTTCACCTGATCGGCTCTGCCGACATGATGGGTCGAAATTTGGATGGGCGAGTTGAGGCATTGGTACCACTCACTCATCCGAAGCACCGCATGTGGCTCGACAAGGTGCTCGGATATTTGGCAGATGACGAAGCCGCCCATTTTGACTTGCATGCCGATAACTCTTGGGTACGAGCAGGGGCACCTGGCCTCACCGTGGATGCCCAACGTAAATTGCACGACTGGGTCGTGCAAACCCAAGTCCGATAAAGCGGTTAACTTGTTTGTAATCTGACGTTCAGATGGGTTTTACCTGATGCGTGTAGGTTTTATGTAGTGCAAATCTGCTGTTCGGCAGATTTTTTGAAAGAAAGTTGATCAATGGACGAATTACGAAAGACGTTTCATAAAGAAATTGAAGCCATTCGTGACCAAGTGATTCGACTTGGAGCATCGGTAATTGAAGCCATACCTCGAGCAACTGCAGTGCTGCTCAGTGGCGACCTTGAGGGTGCCGACTATTTGGTGCAAAGTGATGACGAGATTGATGCGCGCGCAGTAGACATCGAAGACCAGTGTTTTCAGGAGCTTGCTCTTCAAGCACCTGTTGCCGGTGACTTACGTCAATTGGTCTCGATCATCAAGATCACTGGCGAGCTAGAGCGCTCAGCCGACTTGGCAGTCAACATCTGCAAAGGTGCACGACGAATTTATGGTCATGACATTGATCCTGTGTTGCGAGGCTTAATCACCAAAATGGCCGAGCAGGCTCAGCAGCTGTTTATTTCAGCAATGGATGCCTTTGAATTGAGTGATGCGCCAAAGGCTGCAGCCATTGACGACATGGACTCTTTTTTGGACGGATTGCATCGTCAGTTCATTCAGGAAATTTTTGAATGTCATGCTCGAGGCAAAATGGATGTTCAGGTTGCCGTACAACTCGCAATCATCGGCCGATTCTTCGAACGCATTGGCGACCACGCGGTAAACGTTGGCGAGCGAACCCAATTTATTCTCACAGGTGTCCTGCCAGAACATCGTGGTGCTGCCCGCTTCAAATCTCGACATTCTGGTGACTCACAATCATCGTCCGACACTTCGTCGTAATTTTGTAGTGAATTAGCCATGACAACCACCTGGTTTGTCGTTTGTGTTTTAGCCGCACTCGCTTTAGGCGCAATTCTGGGTAAGAAATCATCGCATTCTGGTCGCGCTGGTCAATCCAGAAACACAGAACGAGATGAAGTAGCCCCACGTGTGGACCTCGTAGCAAATGTGGTTGATGAACAGTTGTTGAAAGCTTTTGATCTTCTACCAATCGGCGTTGTGATCAGCCGTGGACCAAATGGCGAACTGCTTCGAAACCGAATTGCTACGGAGATGACTGGGGTTCGCCATGTGGATATTTTGGTTGACGAGGCAGTTGTTGCGCTTGTAAAAGAGACAATCGAGATTGGCGAACAGAACAAATCGATGCAAGTTGCTGGTCCGCCTGATCGTTTCTTCCAATTGAATTCGCAACGATTGAACGATGATGGCGTAGTCGTGACGATTGAAGACACCACCGATCGAGTTCGAATTGACACTGTTCGCACCGATTTTGTTGCCAACTTGAGTCACGAATTGAAAACCCCAATCGGTGGAATTGCCGCCCTCGGTGACACCATGATGGACGAAACCGATCCAGCAGTGATGAAGCAGCTGGCAGATCGGATCGTTCGTGAGTCATTTCGTATGGCGGGAATTGTGAATGACCTGCTTGATCTTTCACGGATTGAATTTGGACGTTCGACAGAGTGGGAACACATTGAAATGACCGGAGTGATCAAAGAGGTTGTCGCACTTTCGCAAGATAACGCCTTGCGACACAAGGTAGAAATCGTCATGAGCGGCAATTTTGCTGCCGAGGTTTTTGGAGACCGAAGCCAACTCGTTTCTGCATTTTCCAACATTGTTGAGAATGCAATTAAGTACAGCGACGAGGATCGACTTGTCAAAATTATTGGCAATGTTGGAGCAGACGACATGAGCATTGCCGTCGTCGATCAGGGCTTGGGAATCGCCCCGAAGGATCACGAACGAATTTTTGAACGTTTTTATCGAGTTGATAGGGCACGTAGCCGATCAACGGGAGGAACAGGGCTTGGACTGTCAATTGTGCGGCACGTTGTTGACAACCACGGAGGAAAAATAGAAGTGAAGTCAAATGAAGGTGAAGGCGCAACCTTCACTGTTGTGTTACCCCACCAAAAAGACGAAAAGAACTAAAAGGACTTAAATCATGAATCAGCCAACCGAACTACCGATGGTGTTTGTTGTCGAAGACGAAGAGTCATTCATCGAAGCACTTGATATTGGACTGAAGCGCGAAGGATTTCGTGTCAGTGTGGCCAAAGATGGGGCAGAAGCTCTGACGATGTTTGACAAAATCAATCCAGACATCATTCTGCTGGACGTGATGTTGCCAAAGGTTTCGGGAACCGATGTGTGTCGCGAAATTCGCAAAAAGAGTCAAGTGCCAATCATTATGGTTTCAGCAAAAGGATCAGAGATCGACACGGTCATCGGCCTCGAAGTTGGTGCCGACGACTACATCGTCAAGCCCTATCGATTGCGCGAACTTGTGGCGCGCATTCGTGCAGCATTGCGCCGTAGCTCACTGACCCCAACCGAAATTGACGAAGTCGGCATCGGCACGGTGTCGATTGGTGACGTTGCGATTGATCCAGAACAGCATGTGGTGACTGTTCGCGGCGTCGTGACCAAACTTCCGCTTAAGGAATTTGAGTTGTTGTACGTACTTGTTGCTAATGCGGGTCGTGTCATGACTCGTGAAACATTGATTGACCGTGTGTGGGGCTCTGATTATTACGGTGACACCAAAACCCTCGACGTTCATATCAAGCGCTTGCGAAGCAAGATTGAGTCTGAGCCAGCCAACCCAACACGGTTGGTCACCATCCGTGGTCTTGGCTATAAGTATGAGAAAATGAGCGCATAGCAACGCAAAACAGACATACGGGCCTTGCGCAAGTAAGCCCACTTACGCGGTTGTCGCGCGTGCATGTGTTGATGGTGGTTGGCGAGGCTGCACTTGCGGTGTCGTTGGCAGACTCACTCTTTTTATCGATCAGCCCTGATGCCGCGCGTTCAAAAGTCATTTTGTTTCTAGCGATCAGTCTCGCTCCTTTTGCGGTGCTCGCGCCGATTATCGGTCCATATATAGATCGCTTGCCGGGTGGTCGTCGCATCACGGTGTGCCTTGTGGGCTTCATGCGCGCGATGGTGCTGATTGCAATGATGAAATGGCTGAACTCACTTGCACTTTTTCCGCTCGCATTAATCTCACTCGTACTGGCCAAAACGTATGGAGTGTCGCGTTCGGCAATCATGCCCACTGTGGTAGACGGTGACGAACAATTGATGGCGGCCAATGGAAAACTCGGGCGACTGACAAGTGTGGTTGGATTTCTTGGTGGTGCACCAGCAGTCTTGTTGCAACTCATCGACACCAGGTTGTCGCTCGGTCTATCGGCTTGTGCGTTCGCGGGTGCGGGCATAGCCGCGCTTGCGTTACCACGACATGTTGCAGCAGTTCCAAACGCGATGCAAGCGATAGAGAAGCATGAGTTGCACGCCCCTCAAATTCGTCAAGCTGCATTTGTAATGCTGGTGTTGCGAGCAGCAGTCGGTTTTATGTTTTTTCATTTAGCTTTTTGGTTGCGCGATCAAAAAGCGGGCACTGCATGGTTTGGTTTGGCGGTTGTTGTGTGCTCGCTCAGCACATTTGCTGCGAATGCAATTGGTCCGTTACTACGTCGGCGCATTCACGAACAGAGAATGCTCAAACTTTGTGTAGCGAGTGTTTGTCTTGGCGGACTGGTGGCTGGTTATTTTGGCGGCGTAACAGCTGGAATAATTTTGGCTGGGGTTGTAAACGGAGTCGGTTCAATCGGCCGCCTTGCATTTGAATCGACAGTGCAATCAAAAGCACCAGATGCAAACCGAGCGCGCGCATTTGTGCGTTATGAAACGCGCAATCAAATCGCGTGGGTGGTTGCTGGTCTCCTTGCCGTTATTGCAACGCCACCAGGGGCAGTTGGCTTCCTGATTGTTGGTGTTGGGTCGGCAGTTGCGTCGCTGCTATTTGTCTTGCAGCTCAATGCGAGCAAGCCACAGACCAGGCGCATCTAGCTCGTTAGGGGTAGGCAAGTTACCCGCCTTGTTAAACATTTGAGACAGGCCGTCATGCCCGGCGCGCTCGGTGACACCGGCCGCAAAGCCATGCCCGCGTTCAACTTGCTGGCGGGTGAGGCGCAAGCCGAGGAGCTGCTCAACGAATGAGTCATGGGGTGCAGATTCGACGCGTCGCCGACGCACTGCTTCTGCAATCTGCGCACCGCCACCCAAAACCAGTGCCGAAATTGTGTCAACGCTGTGGTCGATGTAGCCGATGATCGAAGCGATCATCGCATCTAGCACCGGTGCTTGACGCTCTTGCTCGGGCGAGCGCACCGCACCCAAAATAATTGTTGGATCTGTGAGAAATTTTTGCATCATGGCCATCGGATCGGTGGTGCCAAGATCCATTGTCGTGAGTCTCTCCATCAGTGCGTTTGGATTTGGCCGAAAGCCAGCGATGTATCTGCTGATCTGGTGATTGATCGAGTCACGAACATGGTCGACGCTGAGCACTGCGTGAGAAGTGAGTTCGTGGATTAACACCCACATGCGCATGTCATCAACTGCAATGCTCCAGTCATTTGCAAATTGTTCGACATTGCTCGCGACAAGAAGCATTTGGTTTTTCGGTTCGCGTGGGATCGGCAAGTCGTATTGCCCGAACGCGCGTAGCGAGAGTTGCCCGATCATTGACCCGATGGACATGCCCATCATTGCCGGCGCCATCATCTTGTTCAGCGACGACATCATTGTGGCCATTTGGTCAGCTTCAATATTCAATTCGGTATCGAGCTCGGTGCCGGGCAGCGATGTTTCAACATTTGGGTTGCTTAAGGCAGTTGCGAGTTGAGTAAAAAGTGGCTTGTAGGACTCGAGAGTGTGGTGCACCCATGTGGAGTGATTGGTGACAACAATGTTGGGAAGTGCGGTGCCTGCGCCAGTAATCAATCCGGTGTAATTGCGCACATGCATATCGGCAATTGGTGCGAGTTGTTCGAGGCTCACCCGAGAAGATGGATCAACATTTGCTTCGGTGTTGGTGCCATTCGTTGCGGTCGAGATGGCTACTTGACGCGCAACGTCCCACTGCAGTGGACCTTGTCCGGCCATTGCCTTTGCGAGGTCGCCAAAAAGTGGAATTCCAGCAAATGGTTGTTCGTCGGGGTTGTTGCTCACTGATCTAGAGCCTATTAAAACTTTAAACTAAATGACCATCCACAACCTCGGGTACGCTGAAAGCGATGCTTCACCGCGAATTCTCTCTAGACAGCAACGTGTGGCTTGAAATCACTGCTAAGACACTTGATGTTGGTGCTGTGTACGACTGGTCGGTCACCGATTCGTGTGGGGCCGTGGTGTTGTTTTCGGGCACTGTGCGCAATCATTCCGAAGGTCGCACTGGCGTGCACACCTTGAGTTACGAGGCCTTCGAAGAGGAAGTCATTCCGAAGTGTCGCGAAATTGTTTCCGAGATGAAAAATCAGTGGAGCGACTTGGGCAGAATTGCGCTCATTCATCGAGTTGGCGACCTCAAGCTTGGTGAGTCGTCGGTGCTTGTTGTGGTTTCTGCTCCGCATCGACCTGAAGCATTTGAAGCAGCAAGATTTGGTATTGACGCATTGAAGGCAACAGTACCAATTTGGAAACGCGAAGCGTGGGAGACCGGAAGTGACTGGGCGCTCGGTGCACAACATGTGACAAGCGTTGATCAAGTGATGAAAACTCCGCAACAAAAAACGAGCGTGCAAAAATGATCGCAATTTCAAGTTTTTCGCTCTTGTTCGCAGCCATCTCGGTGGTGTCTGCAGCAACTCTTGTTGTGATGATGCTGCAAGAGTCGCGCAACGCAACGCGCAACAATGGAATGGTTGCATTTCGTCGTCACTTAGACGCACTTTCTGACGATTCGCGCGCTCACGTGCGCCAGCAGTTGCATGATCATTCCAACAAACAGGGCAGAAGGTAAACCAAAGTGGCACGCGACTTAGCAATTGACCTTGGTACCGCAAACACCCTTGTGTATATGGAGGGGCGTGGCATCGTCATCAACGAACCTTCCGTGATTGCCGTCAATAAGCGCACAGGTGAGGTGCTCGCGACTGGCCAAGAAGCCTGGAGCATGATCGGTCGCACACCTGGATACATCGTTGCAGTCCGCCCATTACGTGGTGGCGCCATTACCGACTTCGAGATCACCGAAAAGATGATCAGATTGCTGCTGCAACGCGCGGGTGTCTCGCGATTTTCACGACCCAAGGTGCTGATTTGCGTGCCCTCGGCCATTACTGAGGTGGAGCGACGTGCGGTAACCGATGCAACTCGTCGTGCAGGCGCTGCCGATGCACAGTTGCTCGAACAACCAATGGCTGCAGCCATCGGTGCAGACTTGCCGATCAATGAACCTGTTGGCAACCTCGTTATTGACATCGGTGGCGGCACCACAGAGACTGCAGTAATCAGCCTCGGTGGAATTGTTGCACTTGAAGCAGTGCGTGTTGGAAGTTTTGACATTGACGCAGCGATTCAGTCATATGTGCGCCGCGAACATGGTCTTGCAATTGGCGAACGCACTGCAGAAGAGATCAAGATCTCTATTGGTAGCGCAATGGCAACGTCCGAAGACCGCGACGCCGAGGTGCGTGGTCGTGATCTTGTTTCAGGATTGCCAAAGACGGTGGTGCTGACATCAAGTGAAATTCGTGTCGCGATTGACGATGTTGTGACGCAGATGGTTAATTCGGTCATTCGTTGCCTGGCCTCTGCGCCGCCAGAGCTGTCACAAGATTTTCTTACTCGTGGTATGTACTTGGTCGGCGGCGGTTCAATGTTGCGCGGTTTGGCTCGGCGTATTGAGCGCGACACACAAGTGCCTGTCAATATGTCAACCGAACCGCTTGAAGCAGTTGTGCTTGGCGCCGGTCACTGCGTCGAAAACTTTGCAGCCCTGCGCGGGTTGTTTATGGATTCACGTCGCTAGACGAGACGCGCAAGACCTTCTTGCACGACAGTGACAACAAGTTTTCCATCACGAGTGAAGATATGCCCTTCGGCCATGCCACGTGAATTGGATGTGGAGATGGACGACTGCTGATAGAGCAGCCAGTCATCGGCGCGAAACTCGCGATGAAACCACATTGCATGATCGAGGCTGGCGAGTTGTAGCGAACCATCGGCGAGCGATCGACCATGGGGCAACAGCGCAGAGTCGAGCAATGTCATGTCGCTCGCATAGGTAACGATGCATGCATGCAACACGCTGTCGTCCGGAAGTTTTCCGTCGGTGCGAAACCAAACCCGTTGGCCAGGCTGCGGATTGCCTCTGCGTGTAAACGGATTGCCGTCTACATAACGCATGTCGATTGGACGTGGTCGGTCGTACCAGTCGCCAAGTTTTTCTTTGTACGGTTCCATGAGCGACTTGAAGTCGGGAAGTGAGTCTGCATCAGGTACATCGGCGGGCATTGCGATCTGATGCTCAAGCCCAGGCTCTGCTTTTTGAAAACTGGCCTGCACATTGAAAATTGCTTTCCCATGCTGAATTGCAACCACGCGACGAGTTGAAAAACTCTTGCCGTCACGAATGCGGTCAACTTCATACAAGATTGGCACACCTGGGTCGCCGGAGCGCAAAAAGTATGCGTGCAACGAGTGCACCATGCGGCCCGGCTCGTCGATGGTTCGGGCTGCGGCTACGAGAGCCTGCCCAGCCACCTGACCACCAAACACTCGTTGTCGATTTTCATCTGGTGATTGACCACGAAAGATATTGACCTCTATGGTTTCGAGGTCGAGCAATGTGATGAGGTCTTGAAGGGGTTTACTCACCCTTCCATAATGCCAGCAATGGGTCGGGCGTGTGTGCCCGACTAGCGTGAATCTCTATGACAAGTGCGAAAACTGCTTCAACATCATCAAGCCCGCTTTCTTTTCCTGTCGGATTTACTTGGGGTACTGCAACGGCAGCCCACCAAGTGGAGGGCAACAACTGGAATAACGACTGGTGGGAATGGGAACATCGCGTTGGCACACGTGCAAAAGAGCCAAGCGGTGACACCTGCGATCACTACAACCTTTTTCCACAAGACATTGCGATGCTCGCCAAGTTGGGTTTCGATAACTATCGCTTCAGTATCGAGTGGAGTCGCATCGAGCCTGAAGACGGAGAGTTTTCTCAAGCCGAGATCAATCACTACCGAAAAGTTTTGGAAGCATGTCACGAACACAACATCACACCTGTTGTTACATTGCATCACTTCACTACTCCGCGATGGGTTGCAGCACGGGGCGGTTGGGTAAATGATTCAACAGCAGATTTGTTTGCTCGTTTTTCGGAAAAAGTTGCCAAGTCGCTTGGTGACGGCGTTGGCAAGTGGTGCACCATTAACGAACCCAACATGGTCTCGACCATTGGGTATTTGCTCGGTGAGTTTCCACCTGGCACAAAGACTCGCGAAGCACGCAAAAAAGCAAACGAAGTTTTTTGTCAGGCACACATCAAAGCACGTGACGCAGTGAAGTCCATTTCGAGTGCTCCGCTTGGCATCACGCTTGCAATGCAGGAATACACCATCAATGTCGATGATGAATCACATCGCCAGGCCGCTGAAGGAAAACGCGACATGGCGTGGGACGGCCTTGAAGACTGCTTTTTGGAAGTTGCTAAAGGCGATGACTATTTCGGTGTGCAGACATATACGCGCGAGCGTTTCAACCAAGACGGTCGCATACAACCAGATGCAGATATGCGCACGACAATCATGGGCTACGAGTTCAGGCCACAAGCGCTAGAAGCATGCATTCGTCGCGCTTGGGACAAGACAGGCCATGTGCCAATCATTGTTACCGAGAACGGTATTGCTACGAGCGACGATGCCGAACGAATCGAGTATGTGCACGGCGCACTTGAAGGAGTGCTCAACTGCATTCAGGATGGAATTGACATTCGCGGCTACACGTATTGGAGCCTGATGGACAATTTTGAGTGGATGTACGGGTACGGACCAACATTCGGAATCGTCGCAGTCGATTGGAAGACACAAGTGCGTACGCCGCGACCAAGTGCATCTTGGCTTGGGCGAATTGCTCGTGGCAACGCACTGCTTCCGCGCAACGCGTAACGAATAACGAGTAGCGAGTAATTTTTCACGTGACCAAACTCAGTGGCGAACGACGCACGATTGCTATTGAGACAACCGGGTTTATGCCAGAGGTTGAAGGCGATGCTCTCTTTGTTGCGGCACTAGCCGCAGGAAAATCTTGCCCTGGTTTACCAATGGTTGAAATCGGCTCGTACTGCGGGCGCAGTACCGTGTGGTTTGGTGCAGCAGCACAAATCTGCAACACATTGCTGTTTGCAGTGGATCACCATGGTGGGTCAGAAGAAAACCAGATTGGTTGGGAGTGGCACGACCCAACATTGGTCGATGCAACTACAGGTCGACTCAATACGTTGCCGCATTTTGAAAAGACGATGAGCCGTGCAGGACTCACCGAGACGGTGAGAACAGTTGTTGGAGACTCACCGACAATTGCAAGCACATGGACGCAAGAGATTGCGATGTGTTTTATTGATGGCGGCCACGCCCGTGATGTTGCAGCAAACGATTATGCGGCATGGAACGGGCATATTGCACTTGGTGGCATCTTGGCAATCCACGATGTGTTTACCGATCCCGCACTTGGCGGCCAGGCTCCTTACGAAGAGATTTATCTTGCTGCAATAAACAGCGGCAAGTTTGCAGATGTGAGCGCAACTGGTTCACTGCGTGTGCTCACACGCGTAAAGTAGTAGCAGGAAAGAAATCTAGAAATCTGGAAACGTATTAGTCAAGCACAGTTGATGCGCCAAAGATTTGGCTTGCTGCGGTGTCGCCACTAATTGCATTGGCAGCCAAGATCACTGCCGCACCGGTGTATGCGCTGCACTCATCGGCAGGAAACACAATGCGATCTGGGTAAACAATGCCGGTGAGGTATGCGCCGCTTTCGGTGCGGTGTGCATTTGTCCACGACAACAATTGCTTCGCGGTGTCGATGTCGCCAATGGCGGAGTGGGCGAGCGAGCATTCTGCTGTTTCGGCTGCAGTTACCCAATCTTCATCATTGACACAGCGCACGCCGCGAGATGGGATCACAAATTCTTCCCACTGCATGGCAATGCGTGTCTTTGCTTCGGTGCCAGTCAATGCTCCGGTGAGCACTGGGTAGTACCAGTCCATTGCCCAACGAAGTTTTGGCTCGAATGCAGCGAGATTGGTGTTGATGACCTCGTCGATTGCATCGGCAGCAGCGCGCCACTCGGGTTGCGAATCACCAACAATTGCACCAATGTTTGCAGCGCAATGCAAAGCGTGGCGGATTGATGAACAGCCAGTCAGCAGTGCGTAATCCCAAGGACTTGCGTTCACTTCGCGCGCCCACAAGATGGTGCCGTCTGGGCGACGCATCGCCAACACCCATTCCATTGCACGCTTGACCGCCGGCCACATGCGTGCGACAAATTGTTTGTCGTTGGTGCTCATCCAGTGGTGCCACACTCCGGTGCCGATGTATGCGCACACGTTGGTGTCGAGTTTCGTTTCTTCTACCGATCCGTCTGGCAAGTAGTAGTTAAACCAGCTGCCGTCTTCGCGTTGCACCGAGGTCAGCCATTCATACGCGCGTTGAGCCTGATCATGCATGCCCATCACGTCGAGTGCCATTGCGGTCTCAACGTGATTCCATGGGTCGCAGTGTCCGCCAACAAACCATGGGATCATGCCGCTCGATAGTTGTAGCGATGCAATGGACTGCGCGGTTGCACGCAACTCTTCTTGAGTGATCACATCGTCGAGCTGGTTACTGGCTGGTTTGTTATTTGGCATTATTCACCGGCTTCATTGAGTACACCACATAACTTTTTCCAAGAACTGGCGCAAGCACTTGTTCGGCCACTTGTGTCACTTTTGGTTTGGAGATGATGTCCCATTCCAAGAACTTTTTATAAGCGTTGACCATGGGGTTGTCTTCACGTGCAGGACCAACAGCGCAGCGCAGCCACCAATACGGCGAGTGCAATCCGTGGGCGCGGTGCTGACCAACTACGCGCAAACCTGCTGCACGCAACTTTGCCTTGAGTTCGGTGCCGCTATAAATGCGCACGTGGCCACCGACTACAAACGGTGCGTGGTATTCGTCCGACAACATCCAGTTGATCTTTTCGGGAAACCATGACGGCACGGTGGCGCCAAGTGTGCCGCCTGGCTTGAGCACTCGAGCGAGTTCGCTTAGTGCGGCTACGTCGTTTTGAATATGCTCGAGCACTTCAGAAGTAACAATGCAATCAAATGAGTTATCGGCAAATGGCAGGCACGTGGCATCGCCGCGCAACACACCCACGAGGTTTTCGGCTTTGATCTCGCCGGCTTCGTACATTGCGCTAAAGGTTGCGCGCATGGCAATCACTTCGTCTTGGGCGTAGTCGAGTGCAACAACTTGTGCGCCTAGGCGTGCTGCCTCAAATGCGTGACGACCAAAGCCTGCTCCTGCATCGAGAAACAGCGTGCCAGGGCCTATTGATAGTTCGCTAAAGCGCACGGTCAGCATTGTTTATTTACTAACTCTTCGTTGAAGTTTTTTGACGTTGTGTGGCATGGAAAGAACTTCTTTGTATTGATCGACTGTGAGTGCTGCACAGTGGCGCCAACTCCAGCGCTCTACAACGCGGGCTCTGCCGGCAGCACCGATGCGATCTCGCAACTCTTTACTGTCAAGTCCGCGACGAATCGCTGCAGCCAAGGCTTCGGCGTCGCCTGCTGGACACGACAACACTGTGTCGTTGTCGACGCCTGTCACTTCGGGGAGCGCGCCACCTGTTGTGGCAACCAAACACGTGCCAGTTGCCATTGCTTCAATGGCAGGAAGACTAAAACCTTCGTACAAACTTGGCACTACTGCAAGTTCGGCTTCTGCATACAACTCAACAATGCGTTCGTCGGTTACTCCCGAAACGTGCGTGATGCAATCTTCGAGACCAAGCGAACGAATGAGGTCGGCATTTGCGCCTTCGCGTGGCTTGCCAATGATGGTCAGGTGCACCTCACGCTCGGTGCGCAATTTTGCAAGAGCCTCAAGCAAATATGACAGCCCTTTGAGAGCAACATCGGCGGAAGCAGTGGTGATCATGTGTCCTGGCTTGCGCTGCATCGACGGTTTTGGAGAGAACAACTCGTGATCTACGCCAACTGGCACGAGTCGCATGCGGTCGAGCGACACTTTCATATCTGTATGAATGTCGTCAATTGAGTTTTTGCTGACCACAACAACGCGTGGCATCTTGCTTGCAACTTTGCCTTGCATCTCCACAAACGAATACCAGCGACCGATGGCCTTGCGCTTCCACCAAGTTGGTGTGTGTTCCATCTCGAGCTTGCGATCTTTGGTGATGGGGTGGTGCAGGGTCACGATTGTCGGAATAATTTTTTCAATCTTGAGGATGCCGTATCCGAGGCACTGATTGTCGTGCACAATGTCAAAATCGTTGACGCGTGTTTTGAGAGCGCGGTGTGCTCGAATGCTGAACGAGCGTGGTTCACCAAATGTGCCTTTAAGAAACTGGGCTGACTCAACAAAGTTTGGCCAGTCATTGATCTCCCAATATGCGGGGAAGCGACCAGGGTGAGCATCGTTAAAAATGTCGAGGCTTGGCAATTGGTGCAGTTGCACTCGCGGATCAAGAATTGGGTACGGCTGCCCACCAAAAACTTCAACATGATGACCGAGATCGACAAGTGCTTTGGTGAGATGTCGCGTGTACACACCCTGTCCACCCACGTGCGGCTTGCCGCGATACGTCAAATAGGCAATACGCAAGGGGCCGTTGGGGTCGAACGGCGTTGACATAGCCGTATCACTCTACCTAGCGGTAACCGAGTGCAGTCAGATGGAAATAGCGCGTTAGTGGATGGTTGGGGGATACCACCAAGGGTTCGGAGTTGAGTCCATTTGGTGGACCGGATTGTGGTTCTAAGCAGATTGCGTGCGACGGCTCGTTGTACACAACCCAGTGGCTGCAGTCGGTCTCAAGGCGAACCGTCGGACCGTTTTCAAAATTCAACAGAGGCGCTGTGACGGCATCACTAAAACAATCGTCGAGC
>JBIKZO010000102.1:0-5356 GCA_044354675.1 Ilumatobacteraceae bacterium
CGGCTTCGCTCATCCGCAACACTGCGCCAACCTCGCGCATTACTTCTTTGGCCGTGAGTTCGCTGCGTGAACGCAACTCTTGATTGCCTTCAAACGTTCCTGCAGAAACGACGGTGCTCAAGAGGTCGCTCATGATGCGCTGCCCTTAAATTGCACTGGAATGCGGCCCTGCGAATAATCCTTACGCAGCGGGTGACCATCCCAGTCTTCTGGCATCAAGATGCGCGTCAAATCTGGGTGACCATTAAACGTGATGCCAAACATGTCAAACACTTCGCGCTCCATGGCTTCGGTGCCTGGGTACAAATCGAATGCAGAGTCAATTGATGCATTGGCTTCGCTCACTTGGGTGCGCAGCCGCATCCGAGTGCGATCTCGCATTGACAACAAATTAACAACGATTTCAAAACGCTCTGGAGCAATCGCTTCTGGCAACGTACGACCTGGGTGAGTCAGAAAGTCGACAGCGGTGAGATCGACACACATCGTGTACGAGTCGTCAATCAATTTGCGAAGTGTTGCGATGTAGCGATCCTTGGGCACAAACAAGACTTGTTGGCCGTGTGATTGACCCAATACGCAATCGTGCAACACGTCGGTTGTCATGGTTTAACGCTTACCAAGAACAACTGGCGTATACGTGCCGGCGGCAATTTCTTGAATATGCACATTGGCGCCAGCACCCGTGGCTTTACGGCGGCTCATGATCTCGCCGTCTTCAATGAGCTGATGCAAGGTCTCAATGGCATGAATAAGAGTCTCTGGTGTTGGAGGGCAACCTGGTGCATACACATCAACGGGCACGATTTGGTCGACACCTTGCACGATTGCGTAGTTGTTAAACATGCCTCCGCTGCTTGCACACACGCCCATCGAGATAACCCATTTAGGTTCCATCATCTGGTCATACACCTGTCGCAACACTGGTGCCATTTTTTGGCTGACGCGTCCAGCAACGATCATGATGTCGGCTTGGCGTGGTGAAGCGCGAAATACTTCCATTCCAAATCGCGCAAGGTCATAGTGCGCCGTGCCTGTTGCCATCATCTCGATTGCACAACACGCAAGACCAAACGTTGCGCCCCAACTTGAGCGTGAACGTGACCACTTCACTACATCTTCAATGCGTCCAGTCAAAAAGTTGTGCTCAAGCCCACCAAGGCCGTCATCCATTACGTTGCGAACGACGCCCATCAGGCTGCTGCCCCGTTGTCGTCTTCGCGACCTTCAAAACCAACTCGACGAACCGTGCTCAACACGGTGCGGCTTGATGACTTCATCTCATCATTGTTGCCCAAATCAAGTCGAACTGCTTTCTTGATCGGGCCCCAGTCAAGTGCACCGCGCGCAATCGCATACACGAATGCAATAAAAAACACAGCGCTAAATGCAAGCATCTCAAAAAATGCATACGAGCCAAGTGCTTGACGACTCACTGCGTATGGATAAGCAAAAATGATTTCGATATCAAACATGATGAACAACATCGCGATGATGTAGAAGCTCACCGGAAAGCGCTCTGGTGCTTCGCGACCCGGCACAATTCCACACTCGTATGGTGCCGACTTTGCACTGTTTGGGCGACGTGGTGCAAGCAACATTGATGCGACAGAACTCAAAGCGCCAAAGATGATGGCAAGTGCCATTAAGACGACGATTGGAAGATACTGGCCCACGACGTGGCTATTCCTTTACAGGCAGTGTTTTGCTGCTCATATTTATTCGCAACTGCAAGTCGCGACGATGGAGCAGCCAGCACAACATCAAGAAGATCAATCCTGAGCCCAAAGTAATCAACACCGCAGGTTGACGCTTTGCGCCAAGGTCACGCAACATGTGCACATAACGATGTGGTTGCGCAGTGTCAATGACTGGTCGTGCAGGTGCTCGACCTGGCTCAACACGTTGCGGCACAACTGGTGCAACTTCAACCAATGCATACCTCGGCTTGTGAAAGAACGCCAAGAAGTCAAGTGAATCGTTGATCTTTGGCCAACGCTCACCACCGCGGTCATATACGGCGACCGACACATACGAACCAGCAGGAAACTCTTTTGCCTCGTTTTCCAAGATTGCATCAGAGGCGGCGACTGCCTGACCGCGCTGCGGGTCTGATTCATCCAACAAATTCCAGCCCTCTGCTTGAAGTTCGGTTGCCACCGATGCGGCATTTGCAGCTGGATCATTACTAATCGCCGGTGTTGCCTGAAGAATTTCTGCACCAACCAAAAATTCCGGATCGCGCACAATTGTGATCGGTTCGGCTGGAGACCAAAATGGCGCTGGACCCGTAAGACCAATTCCGTATGTCCACCAAATAGCACCCATGGTCGCCATCCATCCGAAGAAACCTGCGATCACAACCAAGAAACCAAGTCGTGCGCCTAGGTTGGTACCAACTACTAAATATGTTCCACCGATCAGCACTACTACGGCAATGAGTACGACAACAACGCCGCGCAGTCCTGGTTCCCAGCTCACCGCCAAAAGTGATGACAACATCTAGAGACCTCTTACGTAGTCGACAACTGCCGAAATTTGGGATTCGGTAAGCATGGCACCAAAGGCTGGCATCCGACCACTGCCCTGACCCTGCTCGCCGTAACGCTTTCCGTATTCACTGCCACCATTAATAAAGGCAACCATGTCAGATTTTTGAGGAAACTGGCGAACCGCGGAACCACCCGTGAGGTTTGGCCCAAATCCACCGCCACCCGTGATTTGTGGATCGCCATATGAATAGCCTTTTGTGTGGCAGCGAGCGCATGAATAGTTGCCGCTACCCAAATCCAAATTGAACAGCGCCTCACCAACTGACTTATACGTACCGGCAGCGACCAATCGTTCGGCCTCTGTCTGGATTTCGTCTTGCATTGCCTTTGGCAAATGTCCGCCATCGCAAGTCAATGGATCATCGGTTATCAAACGGCAGTCTTCTCGGGGAATCTGAATGCCCTTCAAATATGTGAGCACCGTCTGAATCTGTTGCTCGTTCATCGGGCCACCGCCGACAAGACCCCAGGGCGACATCGGCGAAAACGGACGGCCGTAGTTGAGAATGAAGCGAACTTCTTCTTCGCTGTAGCGGTAATAAATAGTGTTGATCGCTGGGGCTTTCCAGCTGACTTCTTTTACCTCGCCAGTTTTTGGATCAGTGATGGAATATGCAGCAGCGCCACCGGGGCCCTTCATGCCACCGTGGCATCCCGCACAGTTGTATCCACCATCTGCAGTTGCTGCAAACAACTTGCCACCCCAACTATCAAATTGGTCTTCCCACATCTTGACTGCGCCGGCCTCACGACTTGGCTCAAGAATCCAATACAACGGCAAAGTGATGGTCACTACAACCAAAAACAAAAGGCCGAGCAACTGAGTGCGCTCGATCTTCTTTCCTTCAAGAATCTCGTCGTCGTAATACTGCTTGCGGTTTGCGGCAAGCGTAATTTCGGATCCGATTTCTGCGCGACTGCGACGAATGTTAGTGAGTCCGTAGACGATCCAACCACCAACCGCGATCACCAAAATGATCCAGGCGATATTTGAGGTAACGACAGCAATCATTAGTGGCCTCCTGCAGTGCCGACACAGTGCGGACCTTCAGCTTCTTGACCCGTGGTGTTGGTGCCAATTGGTGGACCACCAAATACGGAACCCGTGTCGATGACCACAATGTCATTGGCAACAGAAACACCAAAGCGATCCATGCCGCGAGGAGCAGGTCCACCCTTTTTTTCGCCAACAATGTTGTACTGCGATCCGTGACACGGGCACTCAAACCACTGAGAACTCTGGCAGTTTGGAACTCGACAACCCAAGTGAGGGCATTTTTGGTATAAGGCAATAATTCCGGCTTCCATGCCGCCATACACTGCCGGCTGCGCACCGTAGGCCACTTTGGCTTTTGACAAACCTTCTTTTGGATACTCAGTAACCCACGCACGAGCTTCCGGGACGTAGTAGAAACCCTTGTTGGCGCGGATCTGGCCGATAACTGTGTCCAAGTTTCCAATATTGATTTTGGAACCAAAACCACCCGACGAACTTGTCCACAAAAATGCGATCAAAGCTGCACCAAATGCACCGAGGCTTGCACCCAACAATGTTCCGGTTGCACGATTCAGGAACTGCCGTCGAGCAATACCAATTGCTTCTACATCTGGTGGCGACCATGGCTCAACTTCGGCAACCGGACGAGTAGCAATGGCAATGTTGCGAGCAACAATTGCGGCACGCTCAATTGCGCGACCAGATACTTCATCTGGATTCACTTTGCCCACATCTTTACGACGGGTTTCACGCTTGAGCGTGCCAACACCGCGTGAATCATTGCGCTTAACCGAAGTGAGGACGAGCGCTAGCCCGAGCACGATGAGTACTGCGACTGCGAGAGTGATGATGGTGGTGGTGTTCATAAGTAAGTGTCGCCTTAGAGTTCGAAAAAGATTCCCTCAACCCATGGGAATACGAAGTTGAAGCCTGGACCACGGAAGAACGAGCCGATAATCACGAGCACTGCCCAAAACATCAGGTGAACCGTGAAAATACTGGTCATGAACTTGCGATCTTCTGGCTTGTTTGATGGATTGCGATCCATGTACGGAGTAAGGATCAACGCAACGAGCGCCACACCAGGAAGCGTCACACCTGCAATCATCGGATGAAACATGGTGAGCAACTCTTGCAACCCCAAGAAGTACCAAGGTGCCTTTGATGGGTTTGGTGTCTGGTTGAAGTTTGCGGCTTGCAACAACGGTGCGTTAACAAACCACGAGAACAAAAATGTAAACGCGGTGCATGCAAGCGCGGCAACAAACTCTGGTCCGAGCAAGTGAGGCCATGTGTGTACTTTGTCTACTGGCATAGCCTTTACATCTTGAATCGAACCAGATTTAACAACTGTCAATAAGCGCTGCGTGTGACCCCCGGGGCCAGTACCAAGCGGTGAGTTACCGTTTGCTTCTGTTGTAGCAACACCAGTTGCAACACGCTCAGCAACTGCGACTCCACCAGCTGCTGCCGCTTTTGAACGATTGAGCAACTCTTCGGGAATGCGCGAGTCCGACGGCGCACCACTTGCGGCTTCGCCCGCGCCACCGTCGGCAGCTGCTTTGTCGCGTGCTGCTTGCGCACGCTTAAGAAGATGTGCTGGTATTTCGGTCATAGCGGCCCCGATATTCCGCCGTCTTTACGCACTCGCCAAAAGTGCACGGCTAAAAAGATGACAGTGATAAAAGGAAAGAGCAATACGTGTAACACGTACCAACGCAACAACGTTTCAGCACCGATTTCGACACCGCCGAGCAACACAAATCTCACTTGAGAACCAATGACTGGCGAATAACCCATCATGTTG
>JBIKZO010000103.1:0-5320 GCA_044354675.1 Ilumatobacteraceae bacterium
CGTCTAATGCGTAAACACATTATTATCTCTTCACTTTTTGCCATCACACTGACAGCTTGCGGATCATCGTCGAGCAGCACTTCAGAGACATCAATGCTGGCAGACGAAGAAGAAACAATGGATGCAGTGGCAACAACGGTTGTAGCCCCAACTGATGCAGTTGTAAACGCAGATGGAAGCATCAGCATCAACGTGATTGTGGGAACTGACGATTACGACACACTTACTGGAGAACGAGTCGTCAAAGTGGCGCTCGGCTCAGCCGTCACTATTACCCTTACCGATCCAAACGAAGACCAGGATTATCACCTTCACGTGTATGACGTTGGCGTTGAAGCCAAGCAGGGCGAGCCAGGCGTAATCAGCTTGGTCGTTGACCAGGCGGGACAGTTTGATGTGGAGAGCCACACGACTGGCAAGACCTTGCTCGTTTTGGTTGTTGGCTAGTCGCTACCTAACGTACGTAACAGCTTTATCTGTAAACACCACACCAGCGGTTTTTGTTACACCTGGCATCTTTTCAACTTTCATTGATCCGTCGGCCATCACCTGCATTACAAGCAAGCCAACAACGCTCTTTCCAGGCTTAAGTGTGTAGCCCTTCGTCGGCTTCATTGGATTCCACTGAGATCCGTCAGAGTTAACATATTCAAACTCAACCATCTGCAATACACGAGGTGCAGTGTCTGATGACGTGATTGTCTTGGGATCGACATTGTCGGGCGTCATAAATTGGCAGGGGCACCCTTCCCAGTCACCAATTGAATAGATGAACGTTTTGTCGTCCACTGCATCGGGAGCGATCGCCAAATGCGTGTCCCAGTATCCGCGTGCAATCTTTCCGTGATTGTCATAACTGGCCGTCTGATCGCCCTTGCCTCGGTATCCGTTCGTGTCCTGGACAAACCAATTGCCTTGTGCAGTCCCTTCCATATCCCAATCGATTTTTCCGTCAAACGGAGCACTTGCACGCAGTGACTTTGCTTCCCACTGAGCCTTGATGTCTGCAGGAAAATAGTCGAATGGGTTTGCTGTGTACTTTTTCCACGATTCAGCTTGGCTGTACGACGTTGGGTTGATGAATTGAAGGTTCACCGTTCCGTCAAATGTCGAAAAGTCATAGCCAGGTGAGTATGAATCATCGGCAATTGTGTCCCCCGCCTTGACTTTTGAACCAACATCAAGACCGGCCGACAAGACGCCAACGTGAATAAATACCGAATATAAATTACACGAATGCTCGATAACTACGCGATAGTCAGGATACGGATAGTTATTGGTCTTTTGAAAATCTTCGATATTCGAGATAATTCCGTCAGCAGGACTTGTCACCAGATAGGAACCGGCCGGTACCGAATGATCTTCCGCGCTCTGCGGATAATAAACATAAATATGGTCAATCGGAGTGATGTGCGAAGTGAGCATGCCGCCCATGGGATAGACGTGCGACATCTTGCTCACGTCACCGATACTTGCGCTGTATGTGCTTACCGTTGATGATTTGTCGCAATCGCCCCTACCAACGGCCTGAGCAACAGTCATATCCCCGCCAGAGCCACCGCAGGAAAGAAAAACGAGAGACGATACAACCGCTAGGAGCAGCAACTTTTGTGTAGTTCGATTCGAGAAAGTCATAATTATCAAACTACAAATGATTGGTCTATCGGTCAAGTAAGCAGCCAAATTGAGTAATAACGGCTAGCCGAGCAAGGATTTTTGTTTACTCATCTTTTCAATGGGGTCATCCTGTACCTGTGATGGCATCTTCCTGACTGCGTTTCCCTTGCTGAGGCCAATGACCACGAGACCAATCGGTACTACAGTCCCTACATGAACGTCAATGGCTACAAGATTGAGAGTGGTGCTGATCTACAAAAAGCCAATTTGAAACATGCATATCTCAAAGGTGCCGAACTCTCTGGAGCAAACCTTTCAGGCGCAAACCTCGTTCTTGCAAATCTGTTTGAAGCCGATCTTGCTAATTCAAATCTCACAAGCGCCATTCTTGATCACGCCGATTTGTCGGAGGCCGATCTTTCAGAAGCCGACCTCACTGGTGCAAACTTACACAATTCATATTTGCGTCACACGCACATGATCTTTTGCAACCTGACTGGTGCTGTGCTCGATCATGCCGATCTCTCACATGCCGACCTCACCGGTGCCAACCTAACCAATGCAGTGATGACAGGCGCCAATATGACCGGTGTCGAACTTACTGGCGCAACAATGCCCGACGGTTCATTGCACGACTAAGCAATACGATTTAGCCGCGCAGTAAATGCAATTGAGTATTCCCACACCAACTGTTCACCGTCGCGCCAGCGCTTGACCTCAACTGGCATTCCGTGTGGTCGCATGACCAGCACGCCCTCATCAAATGTTGCTGCAACCTGCAATGGAGTCGAGAAATCAATTGCCATCACATCGTGTAAACCATTTTCGAGAGTGCCATCGCACGACGCAAAGTCATGGATCACTCCTCCGCCAACAACGATCACACGGTTTCCCGATTGTTCGATCCGTTCAAAGTGCGCCCACAAATGGTGATCGGAGGGCGCAGCAACACCATTAACCAAGAGTTCTGCGACCTTCCATGTGCCGCGCAAATCGGGCACACCATCAGCCAACGATTCATCATCGCCAAGTGTTGGCGCAGGAAGTTCTCGCTCGTAACGGCCCTTTGACGTATCGCCATAACCACCCGCTGGCGTAAATGCGGTTGGCGCGTTGCTACTCACCGGTCTCTCCATCAACAAACTCGCGCAACAAATCGGCATGACCATTGTGTCGTGCATACTCCTCGATCATGTGCACCAATATCCAGCGCAAACTTGGCGCATCACCATTTGGCCACTTGCGTTTTGCCAACTGCTCAAGTCCGCCATTCGCAAGTGCCGTTTTAGTAATTGAGCGAGACAAATCAACAGCCTCAAGCCATTGACCCATCAGTTCTGCAGGAGAATCATTTGCGGCAGTTTCCCACTCCCAATCTGGATGCACACTCCAATCAATTGAACGCCACGGCTCAATTCGCTCATTGTCGGGCAGCCAACGGGCAAACCATTCGTTCTCCACGAAGGCCATGTGCTTCAGTAGTCCGCCAAGTGTTATCGACGAAGCAGCGATTTTGGTCGAAAGACCAGCTGCATCAACTCGCTTGCACTTCCATTTCAGAGTTGCACGCTGATAGTCAAGAAATCCGAGCAGTGTCTCAACCTCGCCTACTGCTGGTTCGGGTTCGGGTCGACCGTAGTCGTCAATCGTTGCCATTGAACGATCCTTACCGAAAATTCGCTATTTTTGCAAACGCGAAAGTCGAAGGCCCCATGTAATCAGTGCAACACCGATTACCGCTGCAACGATGATCGGTGCGAATGCTCCGGTGGTCAGTGTTGCGGCCAACACCACGCCCCACACACCCGTCGAGATTGCTGCCGCTGATGCCATCAGTGCTTCAGAGCGTTTGTAAGCCAGCAAAAAGAGCACAGCAGATATTGAGATGCCCATCACCGCAACAACCTTGCCGCCATACGAGTTTTGCATCACCGATCCAACACCAACGACAATGAGTGACGCAATGAGTGGAGGAATACTCGGCTTAATACGTCCAAAAATTGCGCCCAGTGCACCAACAACACCTAACACACACAGCAACACTCCTATGTTTTGTGCGCCGATATCAACAGAGTCGCCAACAAACCCGATAGTGACTCCAATTTCGCCAATCATTACAGCAACTGGAATACCACCCTTGGTGCGGCGAAACCATAGCAACGACCACAGAGCAGCAATGCACGAACCAACCGCACCAGTCGCCACACTGGCGTCGTTGGGCAACAACACAACTACCGCGATGCTGAGTGGAATACCTGCAAATGAACCGATGATGCCAGCCAAGAAAGCGAGTGGCTTGGCGCGCCGCACCAACAGTGCTATTCCTTCGGCAATTGCACCTAACACCAGCAACACGAGTGCAATCAGCAACTGGGATGGATCCGGGCCGAGCACACGAACGGTCACTGCAAACAAAGGGATCAGCAACACGATTGATCCCAGCAACATGAGCGCTATCCGCATAGGAAAACCCTGTTGCTTCTGCTCGCGAGCAAACTCAAGCGACATGAGATGACCCTGCAACTCTTCGTCGATGATTCCGCGATCTCTCGCTACACCCAGGCCATCTTCCCACTCACCCATTGACCACACACCAATCTTGTTGAACTTCTGATGTAAAGGTAATGCATAAGAGGTGACGCCAGGAATCGCAATCAATGTAAATCGTCACCAGTACCCCGTACCAAATTCGCACCAAAGCGAATTGACTAGATCTCCACAAATCCCTGAATGCATGCAGTGACTGCCCCACCAATCCACACTTGCTTCGATTCGTCCTTTGACACTTGAATCTCACCTGCATGTCCCATTGCCAAGCCTTGTGAAGCAAGATAAGGCGGCGTAAACCGACCTTCTCCAATCAACCATTGAGCCAATGACGCATTCAGGCTTCCAGTCACCGGATCTTCAACAGTGATTCCACCCGAGGAATAAAACGCACGAACTTCATATGCAAAGCGTGACCCGGCTGGATACGCGCCGATAACTCCCAATGTGAGATTTGTCTTTTGCGGTTTGATCGCCAGCACCTGCTCTGCTGATCCGAGTTGAACACCAAGCCAACCCGGACCATTATCAATCCAAGCCGAATCAATAATTGCATTCCTTTCAATGCCTAGCGATGATGCTGCCTCTACAACCAGTGACTCCTCCACAGGGCCACCACGCAAAAGTGATGGCGCAGCGAATGACAGTGAATTCCCATCGCGGCGCACATTGATTAGCCCCACTTCACATTCCTGAACAATCGTGTTTTCGCTTCGAGGTGTTCCGCCATGAATCAACCACGCATATGCAGAACCTAGAGTTGGATGACCTGCAAAGGGCAATTCTTCTGTAGGTGTAAAAAATCTCACACGGTAATCAGCACCAGGATTTGTTGGAGGCAAGAGAAACGTGGTTTCAGACAGGTTCGTCCATCGTGCAAACTGTTGCATCTCACCATCATCGAGACCATCACAATCAACAACCACAGCTACGGGATTTCCCCGATATGGCTTGCTGGAAAAAACATCTATCTGGGTGAATCGGCGTTGCACGTGGACAATTCTGTCACGCTCTCGTCAATGAATAATGGAGGCGACGCCGGGAATCGAAATCCACGAAAACAGTCACCCACAATCCCGTCAGTCTTTAAACAGCCATTTCATCACTCGAGTTCAGCGTCCAACGTCCCGTCTATCCCCCGTTTTCCCAATGAGCG
>JBIKZO010000002.1:0-64091 GCA_044354675.1 Ilumatobacteraceae bacterium
GGTCGACTACACATTCTTGAGGTGCAACGTCTAATCAGATTCATGCCAAAGATTGTGATCTGCGTGGTGCCAGGTTGGGCCGCGGGTGGCGGACACAGTTTGCACGTGGTTTCTGATCTCACATTGGCAAGCAAAGAACACGCTCGCTTCAAACAAACCGATGCCGATGTTGCAAGCTTTGATGGCGGATTCGGTTCGGCATATCTTGCGCGACAAGTTGGCCAAAAATTTGCTCGAGAAATCTTTTTCCTTGGCCGTGAATACTCCGCCGAAGATGCGCAGCGCATGGGCATGGTCAATGCCGTCGTACCACACGCCGAACTTGAAGCAACAGCACTGCAGTGGGCAAAAGAAATCAACTCAAAGAGCCCGACCGCACAGCGAATGCTCAAGTTTTCGTTTAACTTGATCGATGATGGCCTTGTTGGCCAGCAAGTGTTCGCCGGAGAGGCCACACGACTTGCCTACATGACAGATGAAGCAGAAGAAGGACGCAACGCTTTTCTTGAAAAGCGCGACCCAAACTGGGACGCCTTCCCATGGCAATTCTAAAATAACTTTTCGTGATTATCGAAGTCGACGATGCATCTGACGAACGGCTGAATGCATTTCGTTGGCGCGAACGACAACTCAACACCATCGCGCAACGCAAGGCCGCACAAGTCAACAACCTCGAATCAACTGGAATGTTTGTCGCAGAAGGCGACCTCGTTGTTCGTCGGGCACTTGATGCAGGATGCAAACCTTCCGTTGTCTTATGCGACCCAAAATGTGCACAGGAGTTCGTTGCCGACATCACCCAGCATGGCGGCATCACACTGAGTGCTTCAGCCGACACTCGCCGCGAAGTCACTGGGCTCGGTGTTCCGCTCGACGCAATCGGCGTATTTCACCGTCCAGCGTTGCGCGATGCACAATCATTAATTGATTCGTCTACACGGCTCGTCATTCTGGATTGCATCGACAACCCCAGCAACGTTGGCGCCATCGCACGAAGCGCAGTTGCCCTTGGATGGGACGCAATGCTGCTTGACCAAACGTCGTCTGATCCACTCACCCGCCGAGCATTACGAGTATCGATGGGCACGACTTTCAACTTGCCCTACGCGCGAATCACCGACATCTCAACCACGTTGCATCAACTTGCAAGTCGGGGCTTCGCTGTTGTGGGCATGACTTTGACCCACCCAACCAAGCAAGTGCTGCCAATGAATCGCATCAATCTTGACGACTCTCAGCCCCGCGCACTCGTGCTCGGTTCTGAACGCCAGGGTCTGAGCGATGCAGCGCTTGAAGCATGCACAATTCTGACCAACATTCCAATGGCAGTCGGGATTGACTCGCTCAATGTTGCGTCGGCTACCGCAATTGCGTGTTACGCACTCAAATAGTTGCGCTTGGCGAATTGATCATGGCTGTTGATGCCATCGTCATATATTCCGTCAGTTGCTGATGAACCGTCTCATTGGGTGAGAGTTCATCCACTGCGGCCATCATGTGCACCATCCAACGATCTCGCTCGCGCTCGCCAATCACAAATGGAAAATGTCTTTGTCGCAAACGTGGATGCCCGCGTTCATCGCTATACGTCGTTGGTCCACCCCAATACTGTTGCAAGAACAAAGTAAGTCGTTCTTTCGCTCCACTTAAATCTGACTGCTCTGGGTACAACGGCAGTAACACATCATCTGTTGCTACACCTTCGTAAAAACAATCGACCAATCGATCAAAAAATTGGGAGCCGCCTACTTCTTCAAAAAGACTCATGAACTAGAAAAACTCTGGTTCTTCCCAGCCCGCAAAAATGTCTGGTATGTCTGTGCTCACCTTGTCGGTAAACACCGCTGGTCGCTTTTGCAAAAAGCTCATTACACCTTCGCGGGTGTCTGCCGAACGACCACGTTCTTGAATGCCACGTGAATCCACACGATGTGCCTCCATTGGGTGCGAAGCCCCAAGCATTCGCCACATCATCTGACGTGCAAGAGCAACAGAAACCGGAGCCGTGTTGTCCACAATTTCTTGCGCAAGTTCGCGAGCAACTTGCAGTAGCTCTGCCTGCGGATGAATGCTGCGTACGAGACCACCACGCAATGCTTCGTCGGCCAAAAAGACCCGTCCGGTCAGCACCCATTCTTGGGCCTGGGCGATACCTACTAGACGCGGCAAAAACCATGACGAACAAGCCTCAGGCACAATGCCGCGGCGAGTGAACACAAAACCCATCTTGGCCGTGTCGGCAGCAATTCGAATATCCATTGGCAACGTCATCGTTGCGCCGATACCAACGGCAGCACCGTTGATCGCACCAATGATTGGTTTGTTGCACCTAAACATTCGCAGAGTCACCATGCCACCACCATCGCGACGCACCGATGTTGGAGTTTGCCCGCTCATCTTGCCGTCGCTAAATGTGTCTGCACCGTGCGACAAGTCGGCACCCGCACAAAATGCGCGACCACTGCCCGTGACGATCACTGCACGCACGTTGTCATCGGCATCAATTTCGTCGAATACATGCAACAACTCGTTCATCATCACACCCGTAAACGCATTCATCTTGTCGGGGCGATGCATCGTGACTGTTGCGATGTTGTTGCTCACCTCGTAAATGATTTCTGTATACATGTGCTGGGTGCCTTTACAGTTTTGCGTTTATACGTCTATACATCTAAGAATCGTGAAGCCGCTATGGCTGAACCAATAGCACCGACAAGCGCACCGATTGCAAGAATCATCAACATCACTCCCGTCAAATAACTAGACGGGACAACGAGCGAACTGATTCCTGTACCGGGCTTAAACCCAGCGACGCCATTGGTCCATGCAGAGTTGAGCACCCACAGCCCACCACAAGATGCAATACCTCCGAGCAAACCGTGCAATAAGCCTTCAAGCATGAACGGCACGCGGATGAACCAGTTGGTTGCTCCGACCAATTTCATCACTTCTATCTCACGCCTGCGCGCAAACATCGCTGTACGAATCGTGTTCCAAATCAGTCCTACGGCTACGACCAACAAGACAAGCGACATCACCAATGTGACAGTGCGCACGAAACGAGACAGCGTCGAGATCACTTGAAACTCGTCTTCGGCAAGGGCCACATCTTGCACGCCAGGTAAAGAGCGATATTGCTCACTCAAACTGCGCACGAGCTCTGGGTCTTGAGTAATCGGTACAACCTTGAACTGCGACGGAATATTGTCGGGGGTCAACAAACTCAAGGTGACAGGATCTCCAACAAAAATCCGTTTTGCTTCTTCGTAGCTTTGTGTTTTGTCTAGGTACAGCAACTTTTCAGCATCAATGATGGTTGGTGCAGCCTTAATTGTCTGGTCGATCAACGAGATCTGCTCAGGTGTTGCATCGCTGCGCACAAACACAATCATCTCAACGTCGCCACGCCACTGCACAAGCAGATTGTCAAATGCGCGCTGAATCAAAAACGTTGTGCCAACCAACAGCAGCGCAATAGCCGACGTAAGGATGGCTGCGACAGTGAGCGTGAGGTTGCGCCTAAAGCTTGCCCACATTTCGCGAAACGCATATGCAATACGGGCGATCATTCGTATACCCCGCGTTCTTGGTCGCGCACGATGACACCACGGTCAAGTTGAATAACGCGCTTACGCATTGCATTAACAACACGATGGTCGTGCGTTGCCATCACCACCGTGGTGCCGGTGCGATTGATCTCTTCCAATAGCGCCATGATGCCCTCGCCCGTTGCTGGGTCAAGGTTGCCGGTTGGCTCATCGGCCAACATGATGAGCGGTCTATTAACAAATGCTCGCGCGATCGAAACGCGCTGTTGCTCTCCGCCCGACAACTGCTCTGGAAAACGATCTTCCTTGCCAGCAAGACCCACCAACTCGAGCACAACCGGAACCTGTCGATTGATGACGTGCCTTGGCTTGCCAATGACTTCGAGAGCAAACGCTACGTTTTCGAAAACTGTCTTGTTGGGCAACAACTTGTAGTCCTGAAACACGTTGCCCATGTTGCGGCGCAAATACGGAACGCGCGACTCGGCCATCTCATTAACGTTTTGCCCAGCCACCCACACCTCGCCACGCTCGGGCTGTTCTTGACGGTTAATCAGTCGCAACAGTGTCGACTTGCCAGATCCAGATGGTCCAACCAAAAACACGAAGTCGCCTTTAGCGATATCGAAACTTGCATCTCGAACGGCCACCGTTTCGGTGCCGTACCTCTTGGTCACACTTTCCAAACGGATCATGGGGCCCCTTCCAGGCGACGAAAACTCAGTTTAGTTTATGAATCCGAGTTTGCACGGCGCCACCGTAGGTAGCCCTCCATAAAGAGATTCAGATCGCCATCCAGAACCCCAGCGATATTTCCGCTCTCAATCTCGGTGCGCACATCTTTCACCATTTGATATGGCTGCATGACATACGAACGAATCTGGCTACCCCAGCCAATCGCCGATGGTTTGCCCGCAATTTTTTTCATTGCAGCATCACGTTCTTCTTCGATACGAGATGCGACCATCGTCTTGAGGCGCTTCAACGCACTCTCACGGTTTTGCAATTGCGAACGCTCTTGTTGCGAAGACGCAACGAGTCCTGTTGGTTCGTGAATGAGTCTTACTGCAGACGATGTCTTATTGACGTGCTGTCCACCAGCGCCCGATGCTCGAAACACTTCCATACGGATATCGGTCTCATTGATTTCAACATCGGCTTCTTCAAGAATTGGCCACACTTGCACGCTGGCAAAACTTGTTTGGCGCCGACCCTGGTTGTCAAACGGACTGATTCGCACCAAACGATGTGTGCCTCGCTCGGACGTAAGTAGTCCATAGGCGTATCGACCACGCACCGTGAAGTCGGCCGACAGAATGCCTGCTTCTGTGCCAAGTGAGATATCGCCGATCTCGATTGCAAAGTTGCTGCGCTCCGCCCAGCGCGTGTACATGCGCAAGAGCATCTCGCTCCAGTCTTGGGCATCAACACCACCGTCTTTGGCATTGATCTGCACAATTGCATCCATCTCATCGTGTACACCGGTGAACAAACTTCGCAGCTCAAGCGCATCAAGCTTTGCCCGCACACCACCGATGCCGTTTTCAAGATCTGGTTCTTGGCTTGCATCATCAATTTCACGAGCCATTTCGTGCAGCACCTCTAGGTCGTCCACCGATCCAGACAGTTGCGCGAATTCGTCAAGGTCTGCTTTGAGATTGACGTATTCGGTATTTACTTTTTTGGCATTGTCTTGGTCGTCCCACAAATCTGGGCGAGCAACATCAATCTCAAGAACCTTCATTCGCTCGCCGCCAGCCTCCACCTTGAGATAGACGAAGGCTTCACTTACACGTCGCCGAATTTCGGTGAGGTCGTTGGAAAAATCGCGCATAGTGAAGAGAAGTAAATTAGTTGCGCCCGTGGCACAACTTGTACTTCTTACCCGAACCGCAAGGGCACATCGCATTGCGCGGGGTTGTAGACCAGTCATCAGCCGACTTGACAATCGTCTTCACGGCTGGCTCGGACTGCATCGGCACGCCGGTTTCTGCAGCAGCAATCGCGGCAAAACCACCGTCGGTCTCGGTATCAAAAGATGATTCTTGAAGGTTGCTCACCTGCAATACAGGCGACTCATTTTTTACAACCTGTACGTGCATGACGTACTTGACAAAGTCTTGAGCAATGCCCTTCATCAGAGTGCCAAACATCTCGAAGCCCTCACGCTGCCATTCGGTGAGTGGATCTTTTTGACCCATCGCACGCAGGTTGATGCCCTCTTGGAGATAGTCCATCTCCTCAAGATGTTCGCGCCAACGCTGATCGATAATGCGCAGCATCACTTGACGCTCGATCTCGCGCATAGTCGACTCGCCCATTTCGGTCTCGCGAGCCGCATAAAAAACTGACGCATCAGACATCACGAGGTCGTACATCTCGTCGGTGTCGGCACACTTCTCAAGTCGATGGCTCGTAACTGTGGATGGCCAGAACGAAACAAGTTCACGAGCCAAGCCGTCTAGATCCCATTCATCACTTGCATCTGACACACAATGACTGTCAATCAACGAGTCAACGGCTTCTGCCAAATACTCCATCGCGGCAACTTTGAGATCAAGCCCTTCAAGAATCTGGTCGCGCCGCTGATAAATGATTTTGCGTTGCTCATTCATTACTTCGTCGTACTTAAGAACGTTTTTACGAATCTCGCCGTTGCGCTGCTCCACTGTTGTTTGAGCACGCTCAATGGCCTTAGTTACCATCTTGGCCTCAATTGCTTCGTCATCCGGTAATGCTCGTCCCATCACCCAGCTCAATGCACCGGTTGCAAACAAGCGCATCAGTTCGTCGTCAAGACTGAGATAAAAACGGCTTTCGCCTGGATCACCTTGGCGACCAGATCGACCGCGCAACTGATTGTCAATACGTCGCGACTCGTGACGTTCGGTGCCAAGCACATAAAGACCGCCGACACTGCGCACTTTGTCGCCCTCGATCTTGCACGAAGCCGTGTACTCCACCAACAAATCCGCATAACGCTTTTGCGCTGCCGCGCGAGCCTGTCGATATTCATCCGGCATTTGTTCGAGTGGCATCTGTAGAGCAAATTCGTCAATCAGCGTGTCTGGTGCGAATCCTTCTTGCAAAACTTTGGCTCGAGCAAGCCCTTCTGGGTTTCCGCCGAGCATGATGTCGACTCCACGACCAGCCATGTTGGTTGCAACAGTGACACTTCCCATGCGACCAGCCTGTGTAACGATTGAAGCTTCTCGTGTGTGCTGCTTGGCATTGAGGACTTCGTGTTTAATGCCGTGCTTGTCAAGTTCACGCGACAGCAACTCGCTCTTCTCCACGCTGACAGTGCCGACCAAAACTGGTTGACCCTTTTTGTGCTTCTCTTCGATATCAGCAACGACTGTCTTAAACTTTGCGGCTTCGGTCTTAAAAATCAGGTCTGCTTGGTCGATGCGCACCATCTCACGATTAGTTGGGATGGGAACAACTTGGAGCCCATATGTATTCATCAATTCGGCTGCTTCGGTTTGCGCAGTACCTGTCATGCCGGCAAGTTTGTCGTACATGCGGAAATAGTTTTGCAAGGTGACTGTCGCGAGCGTCTGATTTTCTTCCTTGATCTTGACGCCCTCTTTGGCCTCAACGGCCTGGTGAATTCCCTCACTCCAACGACGGCCTTCAAGAATTCGACCGGTGAATTCGTCGACGATTTTTACTTCACCATCTTGGATGATGTAGTCCTTATCGCGCTGATACAACACCGCAGCCTTGAGTGCTACTTGCAATTGGTGCACCAAGTTTTGTTGCACTTCGTCATACAAGTTGGCAATGCCAAGTTGTTGCTCTACTTTTTCAATTCCAGCCTCGGTTGGAACTACGACGCGCTTGTCTTCTTCAACTTCATAATCAACGTCTCGCTTGAGCGACCTGACAATTGAAGCAAATTGGTAATACGACTTGGCTGCATCGGCAATGCGTCCAGAGATAATCAATGGTGTACGAGCCTCGTCAATCAAAATCGAGTCAACTTCGTCGACGATCGCAAAATAATGACCGCGCTGAACTTTTTCTTCTTTGGTGCCAGCCATGTTGTCGCGCAAATAATCAAAACCAAATTCGTTGTTTGTGCCATAGGTGATGTCGGCCATGTAGTCGATGCGCTTCTCTGCCGCCGAAGTGCGCACACCAGGAATCACGAGTCCAACTTCGAGTCCGAGCCAACGATGAATACGACCCATCCACTCCGAGTCGCGTTGCGCAAGATAATCGTTGGTGGTCACCAAGTGCACACCTTTGCCAGGCAACGCATTGAGATACATAGGCAACGTTGAAACGAGTGTCTTGCCTTCGCCCGTGCGCATTTCGGGAATCCATCCAGCATGCAGCGCTGCTCCACCCATCATCTGTACGTCGTAGTGGCGCTGACCAATAACCCGAAGTGAGGCTTCACGAACTACGGCAAATGCTTCGACCAGCAAATCATCGGTGTCTTCGCCGCGCTCGATACGCGAGCGAAACTCGGCGGTCTTGCCTTTGAGTGCCTGATCGGACAACGCATGAATCTCTGGCTCTTGAGCATTGATATCGGGAATGATGTCGGCCAAAGCCTTGACCTTTTTGCCCTCACCGGCGCGAAGAATGCGATTGAGTAAGGCCATACGACCCTGAATCCTACCTTCGGAGGTCGTGTCTGAGAGCGCTTGCAATTGCCACACAGGTCACTTGGCAAACACCCGCCTTGCGCAATGCGTCTGCAGCACACCGCAGAGTCGTGCCAGTTGTGACCACGTCATCAACAACCATTACATGACTGTTAACCCCTAGTTTGCGCGCTGAAAAAACAGAACCTCGCAAGCGCTCTTCACGCGACGCTCCGGTTTGCACGTTGGTCGAGGTCTTGATCAGAAGTCGCCTACACGGCACACCGAGCACTTTGGCCAATCGTCGCGCCAATAATTCGGACTGGTCGTGGCCCCGTCGACGAACTCGTGCCGTACTGGTCGGTGCCCATGTCACCACATCGCAGATGGTCGCGATGTTTGGTATGCGTTGCATGACCCTCTGTGCGAGCAATTCAACCAGCACCGACACCACCTGTCGGCGATTGTGGTACTTGAGATTCAAAATCAATCGGCGCGCGATGCCCTCGTACGCAACACCAACCACTGCCAGATCGCTATCGGGTTGCACCATTGCAAACAGTTGTGTCCGGCATGAAACGCACAGTACGCGAGCGATGTCGCCACACGCCTCACACCTCTGTCTGAACAACATTCACACCTCCGCAGCATTAGTCTTTGCGCGTGGCGAATTATTTTCTTGCACCGCTCAAAGATCGCCCAGTCGAGCGACTGACCAGATGTGTGTTTGGGCTTGCACTTTTCGGAACCGGAATTGGCATGCAAAAAGCCGGCAATCTGGGTTTGCCACCATGGGACGTGTTTCATGATGGCGTGAGCGAAATCATCGGCTTGCCTTTTGGCACAACCATCGTGCTCACAAGCTTGTTCGTCATGTTGCTCTGGATTCCACTGCGCCAAGCACCAGGACTTGGCACCATTCTGAACGCAATTGAGGTTGGCATTGCAGCGGGCATCTTTCTTTCGATCGTTCCTGAAGCCACCGATGACACAGCAATGTGGCTGCGAATGTTTCTGATGCTCGGCGGAATTGTGGTGACCGGAATTGGATCAGGTTTTTACATCGGTGCAGGTCTTGGCCCTGGCCCACGTGACGGCTTGATGGTTGGTCTTGCCAAACGCGGAATCAATATCGGCAAAGCGCGCACAGGTGTAGAGATCGCAGTGTTACTTGCCGGAGTTGCATTGGGCGGCTCGATCGGAATCGGCACGATTGCGTTTGCTGTTTTGATCGGACCCATAGTTGCGAAAACACTTCCGCTGCTACAGATCCGATCTGCAACATCTACTTCGTAGGTTTAAAACTAAAACCGCAATTTAGTAGCGATAGTTCTCCGACTTGAACGGGCCATTGTGTGGAATGCCCAAGTAATCAGATTGCTCGTCTGAAAGTTTTGTCAACACTGCGCCAAGTGCACCTAAATGCAGCGTTGCAACTTTTTCATCGAGCGCCTTTGGCAACACGTATACGCCGAGCGGATACTTGTCGGTGTTGTTAAACAGCTCCATCTGAGCAATGACTTGGTTTGTAAATGAACAACTCATCACAAAGCTCGGGTGTCCTGTTGCACAACCCAAGTTGACAAGACGTCCTTCAGCCAACACGATCACAGCGTGGCCATCTTGAAACGTCCACAAGTCGGTGCCGGCCTTGAGTTCATCACGAGTTGCCCCGCTTCGAGCAAGACCAGCCATATCGATTTCGTTATCAAAGTGGCCGATGTTGCAAACAATTGCGTTGTGCTTCATCCTTGCCATGTGATCAACAGTCACAATTGCTTCGTTGCCCGTTGCTGTTACAAACACATCTGCAGTTGAGACAAGAGCCTCAAGTGTGTTGACTTCGTAGCCCTCCATCGCTGCTTGCAATGCATTGATTGGGTCAATCTCGGTCACCACAACGCGCGCACCTTGACCGCGCAAGCTTTGCGCACAGCCTTTACCTACGTCGCCATAACCACAGACCACTGCCAACTTGCCAGCCAACATCACGTCAGTCGCGCGGTTGATTGCGTCAATCAACGAGTGACGACATCCGTACAAGTTGTCAAACTTTGATTTGGTCACGCTGTCATTGACGTTGATCGCAGGAAAGAGCAACTCGCCCTTTTCGGCCATCTTGTAGAGACGCTTCACTCCGGTTGTTGTTTCTTCGGTGACACCCTTGATGCCTTTTGCCATCTTGGTCCACTTTTTTGGCTCAGACTTGAGTGAGCGTTGCAAAAGTCCAAGCACAATTGCCAACTCTGGGTTTGATGCAGTCGTTGGATCCGGAACAGCGCCTGCTGCTTCATACTCAACACCCTTGTGCATCAACATGGTTGCATCGCCGCCGTCATCCAAAATCATGTTTGGTCCGTCGCCATCTGGCCATGTCATCATCTGGTCGGTTGCCCACCAGTACTCTTCGAGCGTCTCACCCTTCCATGCAAACACTGGAACACCGTCTGGCTCCTCGACCGAACCGTTTGGTCCAACCGCTACTGCTGCAGCCGCATGATCTTGCGTTGAGAAAATATTGCAACTCGCCCAACGCACTTCTGCGCCAAGTTCGGTGAGTGTTTCGATCAGCACTGCAGTCTGAATCGTCATGTGCAACGAGCCAGAAATGCGTGCGCCCTTGAGTGGTTTGGTTTTGCCATACTCTTTGCGCAACGCACGAAGACCTGGCATTTCGTGTTCGGCTAAGTGAATCTCCTTGCGACCAAATGGTGCGAGGGACAGATCAGCGACGCGAAAATCACGACGTTGGGCAAATGAAGTCATACGTTTTCCTTTGTGATAGGTACGAGTACGTATTCGTGTACATGTACATGAATGAAAGTTGATGGGCCCTGGCCAGCTGGCACGGGATTAATTTGGCCCATCTAGAACATTCATCCTAGACGAAAAGAACTAGCCAAATGTTGGAGCGATGTGCTCTTGGGCAATTCGCTGCATCAGACCATCGTGCTCCGATGCGTCAACACTGGTTGCCTCGTCAATCAACATCACAGGGATTCCCTCGACAATGTTGTACTTCCGTTGCAACCGTGGGTTATACAAAAAGGCATCAGTCGAAAAGTAATACAGCGATCCCTTGTCTTGTGGGCAGGCCAAGATCTGAAGCAATTTTGCATCGAGTGACATAACGCTCATTGTACTGCTCCGCACTTAGGCCGTGATGCTGGCGAGTAACTCAACCACATGATTGTCACATTCATCGCGCGTGGATGCCTCAAGATTGAGTCGCAACAGCGGCTCGGTATTAGACGCTCGCACATTGAACCACCACGAACCACAGTCAACGGTCAGTCCATCCACTCGATCCTGTGAGTACGACGAGTAATCAAGCGCGATTCGCTCAATGACGGCGTGGATGTCGTCGACCGTTGTGTTGATTTCTCCACTGGATGCGTAGCGCTCGAGCGGCTCACGCATTTGCGAAAGCGACTTGCCGGTGTGGCACATCTCGCCCAACACACCCATCGTTGCGATCAATCCGCTGTCGGCGCGATAGTTGTCGGCGAAGTAATAGTGACCAGAGTGCTCGCCCGCAAACACCGCGCCCGTTTCGGCCATGATCTGCTTCATGAAGCTATGACCATTTTTTGTTCGAATACCTTTTCCACCAAGCTCAGCGATCACCTCTGGTACGGCGCGCGAGCAGATGAGGTTGTACAAAATGGTTGCGCCAGGGTGCGTGCGCAAGAAACGCGTCGCCAATAATGCTGTCGTTGTGCTGCCCGACATTCCTCGACCTTTTTCATCCACCACAAATACTCTGTCGGCATCGCCATCGAATGCCAGACCAACATCAAACCCACCTGCAAGCACTCGTGCCTGCAAGTCGCGCTGGTTTGCAGGTTGCAACGGATCGGCTGGATGATTGGGAAACGTACCGTCTAGTTCGCCATACATCACTTCAAGTTCAAATGCACCGAGCCGCTCAAAAACTGCTGGTACAACAAGTCCGCCCATTCCATTAGCAGTATCAGCAACAATTCTGAGTGGACGCAAAGTGTCTGCCTGAATGAACTTGACGACATGGTCAACAAACTCGGAAAGCAAGTTGATGTGGTTCAACGTTCCAGCCTTAGCCGCAGGTGTTGGCTCCTTGCCATCGAGCACTGCGGTTGCGGTCACCAGCATGTCGCGTAAGCCGTTATCGATACCGATTGACCGAGCGCCTGCCAAACAACACTTGATGCCGTTGTACTGAGCAGGGTTGTGTGAGGCCGTAAACATTGCACCGGGCATGTTGAACTTGCCCGACGCGTAATACAGCAAGTCGCTCGAGGCTAGGCCAACATTGGTGACGTCTACTCCGTGCGCAAGTGCTCCACGCTGAAATGCGTCCACGAGTTCAGGACCGCTTGGTCGCATGTCGTGCGCGACAACAATGGCACTTGCACCGGTAAATTTGGCAAAGGCCACACCAAACGCATAAGCAGCCGATGCATCCAACTGCTCTGGCACAATTCCACGAATGTCGTAAGCCTTAACAATTGCGTTGAGATCTGGCACGAGTTGAAAGGCTACTGAAATTCTCCTCTCAAACGGCGCCGCCTTCGTACGAGCACTCCAATACCGATGAATGTCAATAAATACGCCACGTAATCGAGCGATGTCGAGCCGTACTGCAACTTGACGTTGTTGCTAGTGGGAATCACCACCATCATGTTTGGAGCAACACGAAATGGACCGGTTGCACCGTCTACTTTCCAGTTTGGAAAATAACTCACGCGCACCAATACAGGTACTCCAATTTTGTCGACACTAAACGACACATCACTTTGACCCATCTCAACATTGCTCACGACAAGAGGTGGCAATGCAACAGGCTCTATTGCTTGAGAAGGAGTCACGATGTCAACTCGTCTGCCCGATGCACCGGGCTCACCTTCACGACGAGTCAGATCAATTTGGGTATCAATATGTTGCCACTCTTGTGGGCCAGCGTCAGCTGGCAGTGCCGCCCATTCGTCGGCATGTTGAAACCAACTGGTACCAATTTCAAGCCAACGCTCTCGCGGGTCTCCGCTTGCCATCGACACAACAACAGGTTGCACGCTCAGTGGCACAACCAAATCACTTTCAGTGACACGGAAAATCACCCACGGACCAGATTGCGCAACTTTGATGAGGCCTGGTTGTGCAGACGCTGCTGTAACTGCCTCTGGCGTAAAACCCATGAAGTATTTGACGCCGAGTGCACGCATGTAGGCAACACCTTTGGCTGCATCGTTATTGTCGTAGCGCAACTCACGCACTGGGTTGCTACTTTGTTTTGACATCGCTGCCGCAGTAATGAAGTGGTACGGGGTTGTGCCCGCAGCCTCGAAAAACAAACCTTCCATTGAACCGATACACCCGTCCGTCCAAAACGGCAAGAGCATGAGTCCCATAGTCGTTCCGTATTTATTGAGTTCGCCATTGTTTTCCCATACGGCCCTGCCACAGCCCTGAGATGGGTCCGCACCCAACGACTTCATTGTCGCAACTACATCGTGGTACTCGCCGTAAGCCGACTTGCCCTCATATCCAGTGAAATTCCATCGAGCCCAACCATCAACAAACCCGTCATTGGACGACGCGCCTCGAATTGGACCCCATACATATTCCGATTTGCCAGCAGCATTGGTTTTCACACTTCCAAATGGCAATTCTTGAAAGCGAAATCCGACGACAATAAATGTGGCAACAACAAATGCGACCAAGACGCCCAAGTTAAACGACACCTTGGTGCGAGCAGATGAAATTTGAGCGAACTGCGCCCCGTCATCCGACTCATGCTGAGACAGTGCTTGTCGCGCTACTCGCTCGAGCGATAACACTCGCGCCGCAAACGCAATAACCTCATAGATACCAATGGCGAAAAGGAAATAGCGCAGCAAGTAAAAGAACGGAAGTATCCGCGGATTCCACAACAAGCCGATGACCGGCAATCCACCTCGCGCAAAGTACACGCCAGCGGCAAGCAACACACCATATGTGCCCATCCACATACCAATCTTGTGTCGACGCACAACCTGACTGGCTAAACCGAGCAGCGCAAGCGACATAATAATTGCGTCCCACAGCGTGCTCAGCGGAAAGTACAACTTCCAAAACGAATCGCTCGAACCACTTGGTCGTGGTTCGTATTTCATATCGGTCATATAGGCATGACTTGTCACAAACGGAATGACCCAAAATGCCGAAAGAAGTATGGCAAGTCCAATGATCTTTACGCCGAAAACTACTGATGTGTTGTCTCTCATCCCATCCAATTTCGGCTGAATCCAAAACAGCATCATCAGTGCCACACCACCAAACACAAACAACAACACAATGCCGTGACTGAGGGCCGATAACGCCACAACAATTGATCCTGCAGCCAGGTATTTCCCAGTCTCGAGGCCGCGTGCAACCAATGCAAAACCCAGGATGCTCAGTGAGAGTGAAATCGAAAACGAAAACTCGCCAGCCATTGTTGACGCGATGTTTCCGCCATAGATAGTGAAGCTTTCATCATACAAAAAGATCGTCGCCGCAATCGCCAACATCTCGGGGATCGGGTATGCGAACCGAGCGAACCTTCCAAAGAGCCACGCGCAAAATGGCAACGTCAAAATTCCGATCACGGCAGCAATTTTGATTGCGATGCCGTACGGCAAAACAATATTGAGTGCAACGATGAATAGTGCAGGAACCACCATGTAGTAGCGATACACAGGCAATCCTGCATACCAGTCCATGCTCCACCCTGCTAAGCGGAAGTGATTGAGCAAGTGATCGCGCAGAAATGCAGGGCCCCAAACATGCGCGCCCATGTCGCCGCCCGTTGGAGTGTTGTTACGGAAAATCAGATCAGGATGCAATGTGAGCAACAAAAATATTGTGGCGCCGCCCACCACGATGATTGCCGACAGGCGTTTCCAGTAATCGGTGTTCAATTCGAATTGATTTGACCAACGGCGCAACATGGTTGAGCGTTCCCTGTCATCGTGGTTCATACTTGCAACATCTTAGGAGAGGGCTACAAGCAACAATCCCGTTGCATTAAACGCCAAGTGAGTGACCATCGAGAGACCCAAACGTTGAGTGCGTCGGTAACACAGACCAAGCACCAAGGCAATGGCAAAAAGTCCTGGAAACTCAATTGGTTCGAGGTGAATGACAGTGAACCATGCCGAAGTGATGATCAACGCCCACGTTGAACCAATTCGAGTTTGTAATCCGCCCTGAATAAAGCCTCGATACACAAGTTCTTCTACGAGAGGTGCACCAAGTACAACTACGACAAAGAGCACGATGAACCATGCTCCTTGCGCGGCATCAACCAAGTCACGCGCACGAGTCTCAATTCGCTCAGGGTTAAACGTTTCGGGGAACCACTTGTTGAGCGGCCAATTGACGACATTCATCAAAACAACCTGACAAAAAACTCCCAGTGGTATTCCCAACCAATCAGTTGTTGCAAACCTCATTCCAAAATACTGACGGAAATCGGTGCCTGCGCGACGAGCCACCCATCGCAACATAAAAACAAACGGCAGCCAGAGCCCGAGGGCCGAGAGTGCCAAGAACCACGTAGTCGGAGAATCGGTTGCGGTGTTACTGCTCGTACCACTAGTACCGCTTAGAGACATCACAGCAACGCTGAGCACTACCGCAGTGAGATAGCAACCGATCCACAGCAGCAATATTGAAAGTAGCGAGCGTTTAGGTTTATGTTCAACGCTTGGCGGCGGCCAAGGTGCCTCAGTCATCCCGCTAGACGATTTGGAATCACCATCGTGAAACGGTCACGACGGTCTTCGAGGCGCCAACCAGTTGGCACCACAAACCGCTGCGAATGACGGAGACACAGGTCATAGGCGTGTGGATCACGATCTGTTGCCAAGTCGTCGAGCCACACGAGTGCGCGACCATATTGATATGTCAGCGTTACTACTGCAGATTGCGAACATGTAGAACGAGAACAGTGACGAGCCATGTGCCCACAATAATCGTGTAACTGCGCAGTTTGGTGGACTGTTTAACACTGCTACAAGTGCCCGTATCATTGCCTCATGAGCAAATTGCCACCCCCTCCTCCACCATCCAATCAACCTGGTTCATCAAAGCCACGTCAACAACGTCAGTTGCGAAAAGGTATGCCAGGCAAGTCACAGAAAAATGGAACTTCGCCAACCGGCAAGGACAAACCATCGATGCCAAAGTGGGCTGTGTGGGCACTCATCGCAGTAGCGGCAGCACTCGTTATCGGACCGCGTTTTATTCCTACAACAACGGCAACAAAATTTACCTACACCGAATTCCTCGAGGCTGTTTCTAATGGTCAGGTCACTTCGGTCAAAATCAACAACCTCTCCAACACCATCAGTGGTGAATTGACAAGTGGCGACACATTCACGACGACAGGTGCTGTCACGCTGTCTGATGCAGACGAGCAATTGCTCAAGTCAAGAAATGTCGATTACGACTATTCAACGCCGCAGGGCAACTTTTTCACGAGCCTGATTCCAATCTTGTTGCCCTTCTTATTGATCATGGGCTTTTTTATCTGGATGCAGCGTCGCGCAATGGGCCAAGCCGGCAGCATCATGTCGATTGGTCGTAGCCGTGCCAAAAATTTCAACGCAGATAAACCCGTTACCACGTTTGCCGATGTTGCTGGTTATGAAGGTGTCAAGCAAGAGATCAAAGAAGTCGTTGACTTCTTGCGCACACCAGAGCGCTTCAAAGAAATCGGTGCACGCGTTCCTAAGGGCATCTTGCTCGTTGGTCCTCCGGGCACGGGCAAGACATTGTTTGCTCGTGCGGTTGCGGGCGAAGCAGGAGTTGGTTTCTTGTCAGTTACTGGCTCTGACTTTATGGAGATGTTTGTTGGCGTCGGTGCAAGCCGCGTGCGCGACCTCTTCCAACAAGCAGCAAAGATGGGTCGAGCAATTATTTTTGTCGATGAAATCGACTCGATCGGTCGCAAGCGCGGCGCAGGTCTTGGCGGTGGACACGACGAGCGCGAGCAGACACTCAACCAAATGCTCGCCGAGATGGACGGCTTCGAAGCCACAGAAGGCATTGTCGTCTTGGCTGCTACCAACCGCCCTGACATCTTGGATGCTGCACTGTTGCGACCAGGTCGCTTCGATCGTCAGATCATCGTGCCACTGCCAGAATCAGATGAACGATTGGCCATTCTCAAAGTGCACTCAATCGGTAAGCGCATGGGTCAAGATGTCGATCTCGACACGATGGCTAAAGCAACTCCTGGCATGAGTGGTGCCGACTTGGCCAACTTGGTCAATGAAGCAGCACTCTTTGCTGTGCGCCGAGGTTCGACACATATCGAACGCATTGACTTCGAAAATGCGCGTGACCGAGTGGTGTTGGGCGCAAGCCGCGAAAGCCTTGTATTAAACGCAGAAGAAAAACGCGCCACTGCATACCACGAAGGCGGGCACGCAGTACTTGCAACCGTTTTGCCACACAGCGACCCGCTACACAAAGTGACAATTCTTCCCCGCGGTATGGCGCTCGGCGTCACCTGGACACTGCCTGCAGAACGACACACCTATTCACGTGAGTTTTTTGAAGACGTGATCTGCAAAGCCATGGGTGGCCGAGTTGCCGAGATGATGGTGTTCGGTTCGCTCAACAGTGGTGCTGCAAATGATCTCGAGCAGGCCACAGGCATTGCACGCCGAATGGTGCGCGAATGGGGCATGAGCGATGCAGTTGGTCCAATGGCCTGGTCTGGTCAGCAACAAGTTTTCCTTGGCGAAGACTTGATGACAAGCGGTCGTGAATATTCAGATGAGACAGCGCGCAAAATTGACGAAGAGATCGGTCGAATTCTGCTCGAGCAAGAAAAGCGTGCGCGTGTAATGCTCGAAAAGCACCGTGTAGGCCTTGATCTCGTTGCTCAGTCACTACTCGACAACGAGACGATTGACGGTGCGATGGTTTCGAGATTGGTCCAACAAGGTCTCGGTCAGCCAACACGCCGCATCGAAAACGAATCGTCGCAGGATTCGCCAACTCAACTACACGACTGAGTCGCGCACCCTCGCCAACGCAGCCCACAGATCAGTAGCCGATACTGGTCCCAAAAAGTTTGCCTGCACTACTCCACTTGCATCTGCCATCAACACGGCAGGAACTGCGTCAATCTTGTAGCGCTTGTGTAATTCGCGCTCTGTCGTGTATTCCAATATCTGGATTGCAACACTGCTTGTTTCGAGCACTCGTACTTTGCGCTCAATGTCAGAGCATGTCTGGCACGTTGCAGAAGTAAAGGCCAAAACAATCCATGAGGCGTCAGGTCGCACAAAGTCTGACCTATCAATCTGGGACGGAACTTCGCTCGCACCTTGAGTTGGTGCATCAACTTGTCGTTTGCGTTGCCACAAGTTGGCCAACAACGCAACCACAACCACTACCCCAACGATTACGAACCGAATCACGGTGCCGACTCAATCAAAAAATTATCAGCAGAAGGCAAGTGAGGCAGTGCAAGAACGGCACTTCGACCGATGAGATCATGACCTCTCAACAGCAGTCGCTGCACAACAACTGTTGTCGTGGCTTGCACAATGATTTGCGCAGCGGGAAGCCCTGGAGGAACACCAATGGAGAGCACTCCACCCGCTGGCAATACGAGAGACTCAAGCCCACCTAACACAACTGCGCCAGCAGGCCCAACTTGCAGCACACTCACGGTTGCTTCCTGCGAAGTTGTATTCATGATCTGCAACGCATCGTCGCTAGCAGTTACACCACTTGGCGCACTCCACATTGTTGACCCCGAATTGTGTGGTGCACCCAAAACGACCGATGTTCCTACTGTGTTGCCGTCGCGACGGTTGATGACTTGCTCAACAACGATGCCCTGCGAATCACCCATATCTTGATCGTTTGTCGACACGATGATTCCATATCTTCCAACAGGAAGACTCGGGATGGTGCCCGTATCAACAGTGATCACACGATGAGCAGGTGCTGTGATGAGGAGCGGTTCGATGCTGTTTGCCGAATCACTTCCATTCACAAACACCACACTGAGTGAACGATCACGACTACTCGGGTTATAGATCACAAGGTTTTCTGTGTTGCCACCAATTTTTTCGCCATTACTAAACCACCATTGGGTGCTCATTGCCGAAGCGCCAAGGCTCATTGAAAAACCAAGGCGACCCTGGCCTAAATAATGTTGCAAACGACCAGCCACCAAGCGACCAGAGGATGCATGAATTGACACTGCCAAAATCGGTTCGTTGCGCGCACCCTGCAGGTCCATTGATAATGCAACAACCGAGTTGGCAGGTAATACAAATCCCTGCAACTGTTCTGGACTGCGTTCCCCATCTGCTGTAACAAAAGTGATGTCGACAACGGTCGCATCTACATATGGATTAGTCATCACTATTTGTTCAATTGAATCGGCTCCGGTAAAACCATCTGCAAAATACCAATCAGTTTCTGGCTGAGTAGCACACAAGACAACTGCATCGCCTGCGGGGTGTCTCACAATTTGTTCAACCGATCCCTGCGACCCCACAATCTCTACAACTGCACTCACAAACGGCGAAGTAATGCCGCCACGAGCGTCGAGCGTGATGTGCGACCTTGCGGGGATAGATACAGCATTGACGACCGAGGTCTGGTCAAAGCTCAGCAACGTCACGGTTGCCGAGATATCGGCTTCCGAAGCGTTTGAGATCACCAAACTACTCGAGATGGTTTCGTCGTTGGCGGGCACACCTGGACAGAACCAATTAGTCGTCATCGAATCGTTAGCCGAGATAAAAGGCATCGGAGACAACGTCGATACTTTTGCAAAATTAGGAGCGTTATCAATATTCGCATTGCTATCGCCGTTGCTGTTTGAACTGTTGTCCACAACAAGTAGAGCCGCACTAGTAGCCACCACTATGGCAACCATCACCAATTGACGGACCGTCATGTGCGAGGGCGTTTGGGATCTAAAAAAATTTGTGCCGAGTTTCATTGCGAGCCAGCACCGTCTTGTTTGTTAAACGTAAGCACCGAATCACTTGACTCGCCAAGCACAACCGGAACTTTACGACGCACACCTATTCGGGACTTTATTCGCTTCAGATTAAACGTTGCAGAAATCACTAAGACCCACAACATCAATTGCACAAAGAGCAGCACAACATGATTCCACGGTGTCATGAAGTCAACGGTTGCAGTTCCTGCAACGGGAGAATCAAATGCCGTTGTGCCTCCAAAGGCAACTCGCGGAATTACGTCAGAGTTATCAACGTGCAACACCAAGTGATCGCTAAAAGGTGTAGCCAAATGAATGGTGCCCACCTCTACTGGTGTTGGGCGACTTGCAATGTCTCCCATACGCGCAAGCACCTGCGCAACTTGCAACTGAGACGACAGTAAAGCATCGGTGCCCGCCTGCTGACTCAGCACCGCTGATGCCTCGTCCAGTTTTGTCAAGGAAGGCGTGTAAGCCATATTTTCGAAGATCACTAAATCATTTGCTGTATACACGCGCCGAAAATCCAGTTGTAGCGACAAACCTTCGAGCAGGCCAATTGGTGCTTCCAGTGGTTGATCAACAGTTGACGCAGCACCATCAATAATCGGCACAACGAGATAACGAATACCAAGACTTGCCAGCAATCTTCCACCTCGAACTGTCTGCTGAGAGATCGCGGCGTCCAAAGCTTGAGCCACCGAATCAGTGAGCGCATTTGTCGGAGCCAACCAATGATCGCGCAATGTCAACTCTCCATCATCCGCGACAGCAAATGCAGTTTGATCGTTGAGACGCATTGCCGGCAATGGCAACACCTCACTTCGTCCCACATAGACCACGTTGTAGTCGCCCGATGCTGGGTCGGTTGGCAGCTGAGCCACTAACTGGGCGAGTGAAACTTTTGGCTGACCCCACCGTCCGTTTGTACTCAATACGAGCGCGGGCAACACACCCACCACGATGCACCCAAGCGCGACACTCGCAAGTGGCTTCCACCATCGATAACCATTGACGGCTTGATCATCAAAAACAAAACTTGCCATTGTGGCTGCCGCCATTGACAGGCCGCATGCAACCACGACGAACAAAATTCCGTATTCGGGCATCCCTATATCCACATAACCGGCATCAGACAATGCCACAGCGATGAGTGAAAAGAATACGAGCGACGCAGAACGCGCTGCCCACACCAATTTGTCGCCGCGCACGATTAACAGAGCAATAATGACAGGAACATACAAACCAAGCGCCAAAATCGAGATCGCAACCACGCCACTATCCATACGCGCAAGAGTTGCAAGGCCAACTTGACCTCTTCCCATTGTTTGTACGCCGACCAACTGCTGCCACCAATCTGATGCAATGAATCCGCCAGACCATGGGAAGTTGAGAACAATGATTCCGACAACAAGCACAAACATCAACTGCAGCACTGCAATAATTGCTTGCCATCGCACATGTGACACAAGATCTGCTGTCATCCACGCTGCGCTTGCAAACAGTGCGACAATCACAAAAATTGGTGCGAATGCTGCGACCACGGCGCCAAACAAAACAGCCAATGCCCAGACCTGAGTTTTTTGAACGCCGACCGGACGCTGACCAACGCGCACGAACAATCGCAGCAGCCACGGCAATGCTGCATAACAAGTCAACACTCCAAAACGCCCCTGAGCGATTGCTACGTACGGCACCGGCACTGCTGCGTATACCAAGAACCCGACAATGCGCGCTCGCGAACTAAAAAAACCACTCGCTACTTGCCACATACCTACGCAGCCGACCACTAATGCACCAACCACTGAAAGCATTTGCAATGCTCCGAGTCTGCCCAGCACGCCAACACCGGCAATCGCGAGCAAAACAATTCCCGTTGGGTTTGCGCTCGCCTGACCAAAACCCGCCTGCCACCAACCTCTCAACGCAGACGAAATCAATGCTGTTGGCGACTCGGTTGCGCTCCGAAGCGGCAAGAAATCACCAACTGATGCAACCCCGCCACCGATCAATCCTCGACTACCAATAACAATCAGTGCAATCACGATGAGGGCAGTAATCCCCACAAACCTCGACTTTGGAGAAATCAGACTTTTGGCACTCAAACCAGAAATCTCTTGCACCCTGGTTTGTCGTTTACGAATGAAAGCCCACAGACGAGCACTCCCACGACTCTGTAGCCCATGAATTTCGGCGGCTGAAACTCGTCGGTATGGTCGCACCTCTGCTCTGCGCCGGACAATGTATCGAACATCAAAAATTACAGCTATTGATGCACGCAAAGACACTTGTGCTTGCCTGAATGTTCCGTTGAATACGCCAATCACGACACGTGCAATCGCCATCACAATCAATTGCCCCAAAACAATTGGCAACTGAATTCGGCTCGACAACGTGGCCACTGTGCGCACTCGATGACGTGCCTCGAGCGCACTCATCGTCGAGACAGATCGTGAGACACTCATCTCTTTACGATGTCTGGCACGTGCGGCTGGCACCACCAAAACACGAGCACCACTCAGGTGAGTGCGCCAACAAAAATCTAGGTCTTCACCAAATAGCGGGATGTCGGGAGAAAAACCACCGATCTCACGAAACAAGTCGGCACGCACCAACATGCATGCAGACGGCAGCAAAAACACATCGCGCACAGCGTCGTGTTGTTCTTGGTCTTTCTCGCCTTGTGTAACAATCGAATCGATATCGCCAATTCGATCAGCGCCTAGCCCCACACTTTGCAACACCGTAATGTCATCCCACATCACAAACTTTGGTCCGACGACTCCCGCATTCGACCTAAACACTTCTTCGATCATGGTCGAGATTGCATTGCTCTCTAATGCAACATCATCGTGCATAAAGCAAAAAAAGCCGCTTTCGCCTTCAACCAAACGACCAACTTCATTCATCAGCGGTCCATACCCAGGGTTGCCCTCAACCTGACGAATAACCGCTGCAGGCAACGCTTGGCGAATAACGTCACTTGCATTGTCTGCGGGCAATATGTTTACTGCTGACGCTATGTCGACTGCTGGCGAAGACGCAGTTCCGGTCACAAAAAACAGAGTTTGCATGTTTGGGTAGTCCTGCGCTGCAAGCGAAGCCAAGACTTCATCGAGCCAAGGACACGGTTGGTGCACCACCATCGCTACGACCACGGGCGGGGCCTGCACTGGCGAGACGCGTTCGCCCAAGTTATTCAAATCGGTTGGATTCGTCACGATGTACAGAGTTTAGTTGTGCCCAACCTTGCTGCCCCGTGGCCTAAAACGAGCGTGCGCAAAGCATTACTGATACTTGCTTTTGCAAACACCCCTAGATACCCTCGGTTTGAGGTTGTGGACTACAAAGGATCTTTGTGACAGATAAAAATACTGACCTTGATTGTTTAAAAATGAAAGCCAAAGAATTGGCCTACACCTCCGTTGGTATCGGTATTCTCACCTTCCAAAAGGTGCAGGTACGGCGGCGCGAGCTCTCCGAAGAAATCGATAAAGAATTTCCACAGGCCAAGGCTTTTGTTGTCAAGCAAGTTGAAACGACTATCAGCAACATCGCCATGGTGATGACTTCGCTTCTCAACTCGCGCAACGACAGCCAAGCCAGCAAGTAACATCGGCTTGCTTGTCATTCACTGAACCAACTCTGCTGAATCCGGCGCCCGAGCCGACGAACACCAGTCGCATTCCCCTTCCCGAAGGCACGCTGACGGTTGGTGTTGGCCTATTTATCGCAGGCATCTCCGCATTCGTATTTTTCAAAATTGGTCAACAAGCCCTGGGACAAGATGGCTTCAAACCAATCGTCGCGATGTGGTTCATTGCATTTTCCCTTGCACCTGGCTTTTTCCTGCCGATCGAACAAGAGGTAGGCAGAGCACTTTCTCATCGGCGAGCGCTCAACCAAGGCGGCCAACCAATTATTCGGCGCATGATTCCACTTGCAGCGACCATGCTCATAGTTCTTGCCGCGATCATTGCCGTTGCGTCTCCGTATCTCACGAAGCACTTGTTTGACGGGTACGGCGTTGTCGTGGTCTGCCTCGTACTCACTCTCTTGTCATATGCACCAATGCACCTTGCTCGCGGCATCTGTTCTGGGTCACAACGCTTTGGTTCTTACGGCATCATCATTGGTGCAGACGGTGCTGCCCGTGTCATCGGTGTTGCAGTGCTCTGGGCGCTGGGAGTCGACAGCGTCGGAGCCTTTGCACTGATGATCGCTCTGTCACCACTTGTCGGCGTTATTGGAGTTGGCCTCTTTGGCAAACTGAACACCGATGCTGGTCCGCCAGCACCCTGGTCTGAAGTAACGCCAAATCTTGGCTGGCTGCTACTTGGTTCACTGTTTGCCGCGGCACTCGTCAATGCAGGCCCAATCACCGTAGACATCTTGGGTACCGACGCCAAACCCGAACTCATTACGCAGTTTGGCAACGCAGTGATTTTTGCACGCATTCCGCTTTTTTTGTTTCAGGCCGTGCAAGCAGCTCTGTTGCCACGTTTGGCGCGCTTGGCAGCACAGGGTCATCTAGACGAATTTCGCAGCGCATTACACAAACTTCTCGTGCTTGTTGTAGGCGTAGGCGTGGTTGGCACAGCCGGAGCCTTTGCTATTGGCCCGGCAGTTCTCAAACTCGTTTACGAAGGCAATATCGATCGCCGCACACTTACACTGCTCGCTCTTTCAAGCGCGCTATACATGGTGGCTGTTGCGTTTGCTCAGGCGACTATTGCTCTTCGCGGCCACGCGCTTGCCGGTATTGGTTGGGCTCTTGGATTTGCAAGTTTTGTTGCTCTTGCAGCATGGTCAAGCAACGATCTCTATTTGCGAGTCGAGATTGCTCTCGTTGGTAGCTCTGTCGTTGCGCTTGTCAGTTTTATGCTTGCATTGCGCAGGCGTATGCTCAAATTTTCTTGAGTCGGTGCGTTTCGTAGGCAATGTCGTGTTGCACCATCATGTCAACTAGCTGGTCGAATTTAACTTCTCGTTTCCAACCCAACTTCTTTTCTGCTTTCGAAGGATCACCAATTAAAAGGTCGACTTCCGCAGGTCGGAAAAATTTTGGATCGTGTTTCACATACTGATGAAAGTCGCCAAGTCCGGCTTTCTCAAATGCAAGTGTTAAGAATTCGTCGACACTGTGCGTCTCGCCAGTTGCAATCACGTAATCATCTGGCGCATCTTGCTGCAACATCATCCACATGGCCTTCACGTAGTCGCCGGCATAGCCCCAATCGCGCTTTGCATCGGTATTGCCGAGCACAAGCTCTTTGTCAATACCCAGTTTGATACGGGCTGCAGTATTGGTGATCTTGCGGGTCACAAACTCGAGACCACGTCGCGGCCCTTCATGATTAAACAAAATGCCAGAGCACGCATACATGCCGTAACTCTCGCGATAGTTGACCGTGATGTCATGACCAAACACCTTGGCAACGCCATATGGCGAGCGAGGGTGAAATGGTGTGAGTTCTGTTTGAGGCGTTTCGCGCACTTTGCCAAACATCTCGGAGGATGACGCCTGATAAAAGCGAATTGGATTGTTTTGAGCGCCACCCACCATGCGCACTGCCTCGAGAGCGCGTAGCACGCCGAGCCCCGTCACGTTGGCTGTCAATTCGGCTTGGTTGAATGACATCGCAACGAACGAAATTGCGCCAAGATTGTAAAACTCATCAGGCTGCACGTACTCAAGCGCGGTCACGAGGCTGGTGAGGTCGGTCAAGTCTCCTGGCACCACTTCAACTTCTGGAAACTCATCGCGCAACAGTTCTGCTCGTGGGTTGTGCTGACCCTTCATCATGCCGTAGACCTTGTATCCCTTGGTCAGCAAGAACTCTGCAAGGTGACGTCCATCTTGACCAGTAATACCGGTGATAAAGGCTTTGCGCATAATGCGTTCAAATCTAGCAGTTGCCTTTGGTCATCAATAGTCCATGCGAGATAGTTACGCTCAACGGCGTGATCTGTGTACTTGCAGGCGGCGTTGGGGCTGCTCGTTTTCTTCGTGGCCTCGTACAAGTTGTGCCCGCTCGCGACATCACGGCCATAGTCAACACGGGCGACGACACCGTTTTACATGGTCTCTCAATTTCTCCCGACCTCGACACCGTCACTTACACATTGGCGAATGCAATTGATCCCGTGCGCGGTTGGGGACTCGAAAACGAATCGTGGACCGCAATGTCTGCACTCGCCCGCTTTGTTGATGTTCGTCCTCACGGTTCCACATCTGCACCAACATGGTTCAATTTGGGCGATAAAGATTTAGCGACTCACTTTTATCGCACTGCTCGCCTACGCGAGGGCGCAACACTTGCGCAGGTCACTTCCGAGATCAGCCAAAGTTTTGGCGTCGATGTACATCTTGTGCCCATGTCTAACGATCGGGTTTCTACATTTGTCACTCTTGCCAACGATTGTGCGGCTGGAAAACAAGGTTCCGAAATTACATTTCAGGAATACTTTGTCAAATACCAACACTCAGTTGCGGTGAGCAGTGTGCGATTTGACGGCGCTTCAACAGCTTCTGCGCTTGGACTTGACACACTCAACTCTGCACAAACCGTGGTCATTGCTCCGTCCAATCCGCTCGTGTCAATTGCGCCGCTGCGCGCATTACAAGGTTTTGATGTTGCACTCACACACAGGCGCGAGTCGGTTGTTGCAATCTCTCCGATCATTGCGGGTGCCGCGCTCAAGGGGCCGGCTGACCGACTGATGACCGAACTCGGCCACGAGTCCTCGGTTGTTGGTGTTGCAAAACTGTACGCACCAATTTGTGGAACACTCATTATCGACACTGCAGATGCACACCTTGCATCCAAAGTTGAGGCGGAAGGTATGCGTTGTGTCGTTGTTGATACCGTGATGAGTACACCAGAAATATCGCAACATCTGGCACGCACCACACTGGAGAGCGCAAGATGAAGATAACCGCATGGAGCGTCTCGGGAATCGGTGAAATAGTTCCCGGCGACCAACTTGGAGACATCATTGTCGACGCGTGTCGGACCGAACCAAACGGCCCACTACTCAACGGCGATGTGCTGGTTGTAACGCAAAAGATTGTCTCGAAGGCCGAGGGACGCCTCGTTGCAATCGATCCAGATGACCCCGTTAGTCACAAGCAACTCGTCGAAGACGAAGCCGTCCGCATCGTGCGTCGAAGAGGCGATCTAATTATCACCGAGACCAAGCACGGTTTTGTTTGCGCCAATAGCGGAATCGATTTATCAAACGTCGAGCGCGGTTTTGCTGCACTCTTGCCGCTTGATAGCGATCGCTCCGCTCGACGCATCCGTGACATCATCAAAGCCAAGTTGGGTGTCGAAGTTGGCATCATTGTCAGCGATACTTTTGGTCGACCTTGGCGCAATGGACTCACCGACGTAGCAATCGGCGTTGCCGGCATTGCAGGTGTCGTCGACTTGCGCGGCACTCCAGATGCACTTGGTCGCATGATGCACGTCACCGAAGTTTGTGTAGCCGACGAACTTGCAAGCACAGGCGAACTGGTGATGGGTAAGTCATCAGGCATTCCAGTTGCAATCATTCGCGGTGTTGACCCAACATGGTTGCGAGATTCAGCAATGAGCGAGATCGTTCGCCCTGCTCAAGAAGATTTGTTTAGATAACTAGCGCGTAAAACTTTCGCGTATTGTTTCCAAGCCTTCAGCAAGGCTCGTCCACGACGACCAACCCAGTTGAATTCGCGTACGCACAGTTGATACAGCCAGTCTCTGCACATCACCTGGTCGTGTAGGCAGTTTCTTTGCGCGCAATGTGCTGCCTGCGCCAAGCATCTTCCACAGTTCTTCAATTGTCGTTTGCACTCCAGTTCCCGCATTGAGCACGAGGCCACCGCCTTTAGAAATCGTGCGCACCAGTACGTCAACCGCGTCGTCAATATAAAGAAAATCTCGCGTCTGTTTTCCGTTGCCATAAATATCTGGGTCTTGATTGCGAATCACTCCAGATGCAAATGCGGCCACAACACCGTCTTCGGGCCGTTGACGTAGACCGTACACATTGGTCATTGCCAACGCCGTGAACTCAATGTCGTGCATTTCTCGATACACGCCCAGAAGGTCAACAATTGTCTGCGCCATCACATGCGGCACCCCAATCGCGTCCGCTTTGCGTCCTTCTTTTACAGGCAAATACTTTGCTGGTACTTCGCCATACACCAGCACCGCTGGCAAACATGCAACCACCTTTGTTACGCGGTGTCGTCGTGCTGCTTCAAGAACCGACAACAGCATTGGCGCTGCTCGCAATACCGAAGCCGACTCGGTGGCACTCGGAGGCAAGAGTGCCATGTGAAAAATCACATCGGGTTGGCGCAACCCTACGAGTTCGGCAAATTCAACCGTCGAGATGTCGAGATGATGAAATTTAAGTGCTCCACCAAGCGTGCGCGCAACCGACAAATTGGCGAGCGAACCCGTCGACAGGTCATCAACAACGTCGACGGAATGCCCATCTGCAAGCAACCGCTCTACAAGGTGCGAACCAATAAATCCTGCCCCACCGCAGACGAATACTTTCGACTTTCGGGTGACAGCCATAGTTGTGTTTACTCCGGAGATTTTTCTGGAACCTGTGCAGGATCGTGCGCTGGCACAGAAGCGTTGTTGCACACCTCGTTATCGCCCACAACACCAGTAGACCCGATTATCGAGTTGGTTACCTGAGAATTTGCGCCAACCTTTCCCATCACCAGCGAGTCAATCACGACTGCTCCCTGTCCAATGTTGGCCCCTGGCAACAACACTGAATGCTGAATTCGAGATCCATCTGAAACGGTTGCGTTTTCGCCAATCACGCTGTCGATAATCACGGCAGATGCAGCCACGGTTGCCGTGGGATGAATCGGCGTATCAGTCGCGTGTGCGGATCGTTTTGAAACGTGCACATTCGCTTCAATAAATGTGTCAGGTCGCCCGGCATCGATCCAATAATCATCGGACCACATTGCAAACAACGACTGATCAGCCACCATTTGTGGAAACACGACTCGCTCTATGGAGAGTTTCTGATCGCCCGGCATACGCACCAATGCAGATGGTTCAAGTACATAAGTGCCCGCGCTTGCAAAGTTGCTCGTCGTCATTCCCGGCTGTGGTTTTTCAACAAAGCGCAGTACTCGCCCGTTTTCGTCAGTCTCAACAATTCCATATTGAGAAGGGTCACTCACTGGCGTGAGCGAGATTGTTCCCTCGCCACCATGTTGTCGGTGAAACAAAATCAACGATGCAATATCCAAATCTGTCAACACATCTCCATTAGCTACGACAAATGTTTCAGAGATGCCAGCCGTACGTGCTGCGAATCCAATAGCACCAGCGGTGTCGAGTGGAGTGTCCTCTACGGCGTAGGACAGTTGCACTGATCCGCACATGTCATCAGGGAACGCTGCCATAAATGGCTCTGGTTTAAAACCAAGCGCAAGCACTGCGTGGGTCACGCCACCGCGTGCGAGAGAATTCATCAATCGCTCAAGCATTGATATGTGCGCTACCGGCAAGAGCGGTTTTGGAATGCTGTAAGTCAGTGGTCGAAGTCTTGTTCCAAACCCTCCGACAAGCACGACTGCGTGCATCGTGGCTACCTACTCTTGAGGTTGGAAGGCAAGAGTTGCAAGTGCAGACGAGTCAGGCTGCGGAACTTCTACACCCTCAGCAGTAAACGCAAGTGCAATGGCCATTCCATCACTCGTCAGACGTACTCCATCAAAACTGGCAATTGAAATTTTGCTGTCGGCTGCGTTGCGATAATCGTTCCATACCAGCACGCGTAGCGTTGCATCTTTTTCAACACCGTTCGCATCTTTGCACTTTGTGTCGGCCTCAGTAATTGTCTCGCCACCATTGATGGTTGAAGGAAACGTGATCGACTTGTCGTCTACCGTGATGCCGTACAGATCAAAAAATGTCTTGAGTTTGGCGGTGCGCAATCCTGCAAGCACCTGCGGCTTCCAACCAAAGATTCCGTCGGCCTTGATATAGGCGTCTGGCGAAACCGTTGCTGGGTCGGTTGCTGCACCAGGGAAACCTGTGAGGTAAGCATCACACTTGTACACACCGAAGCTTGAGAAATACTCCTGATTGGCTGCGGCACTTGCATCAACCGTCGGTTGACTTTGGCGTGCATAGGTAATGAGCGCAACACCAAGCACGCAGACAACCAAAATGACGGTGGGAAACAATGAGCCGCCCTGAAAGCGGATTTTCTTCCCTTTGCCTTTTTCGGCAAGTCTGGCGATTTTTTTCGCTGATGATGATCGGGCCACGAAGACCAAAGGTTATCGGTTATTGAGGTAAATCGCCTCATACCGTTTTGCAACTGCGCCAGCCGAGGCGTGCTGCTCTACCCATGTACGCCCGAGTGCCCCCATCACAACGCGTTTAGCCCCGTCAGAAATCAGTATTTGCAACGCCGAAATAAACTCGGCTTCGTTGTCTGGTGCCACTGCTATACCCGCACCACTCTCAGCCAAAGTGCGCGGAATCTCGGTACCAGCGTCGATAGCCGCAACCACCGGCCGACCAGCGCTCAGAATTGAATACATCTTGGATGGCACACTGACAGATGCAAGACCAGTCTTGAGCGGCACAACATGAATATCGCCAGACGCGAGTACTTCAGACAACCGTTCAATAGGTTGATAATCGGCAAAGTACACATTGTCAATTTCTGTAGCTTTCACCTCGTCTTGCAACGATTTTCTCGCAGCACCATCACCGTTAATCACAAAAGCAATGTGCGACATTGACCGTGCTGCTGCGAGCACGAGTTCGAGCGACTGCGAAAAACCAACATTGCCTGCATACATCACAATCACCCGATCGTCGATACCCAACTCGCGGCGGTAGCTCGTCATTCTGTCGCCAGGCACAATCGCAGACGTGTCAACGAAGTTTGGTATCACGTGCAGCCGATTGTGAAACTTGGTAGAGAGTTTGGCAGCAACGTTTTGCTTCAAGTCTTCGGACAATAAAACAACCGCGTCAGAACGCTCGTAACTTAACCGCTCAAACCAGCGGGCTGCGCGCAAAATTTGTTTGTTTGTAATGGCGCCGGTTTGCGCTGCTGCATCAGGAAAGATGTCTTGAATGTTGAACACAAGCATTCCACTTCGGAAAAGTTTGGAAAACCATCCCGTAAGTCCAAGTGTGAGTGGAGGCGACATGGCCAACACTCCATCGACGCGGCGTGGCAACCCACCTGCAACAAGACTTCGCAAACCAACAACTGCACTGAACAACACAAATCCAAATGCTCTGCGCAATAGGTTTCTTTTTGTCTTGCCAGGAAACGGATGCACTCGCGTGATCGAACCCCATGCAGTTTTCTCAACTCGCCACAATCTTCCACCCCAACCAGATTCAATCGCGTGTTCCCGATACCACGGCAGCGAAGTTACGACATGCAATTCGTGTCCGAGTGCTGCCAATTCGTGCACGATGCGGGTCATCACCACACCCGTTGGTGCCATGTCGGGAGCAAAGTGCGGACACAGAACGACCAGCCGCAGATTTTTACCGTTCATGACGCCGTTCATGAAGCTGCGCCAAGCGCGTATTCGTAGGCTCGACACAAATCCTGCGCTGACTGAGCAGCAGTAAATTGCGATGCTCGTGTGTAACCGCGTCGCACCAGCTCATCGCGTCGCGCATGCACTTCCGTAAGCGCACCAGCCCAAGCCGCTTCTTCAAGAGGCAATACGAGCCCTCCGTCGCCAATTATTTCTGGCAGCGAAGCACAATTACTTGCAATCACCGGAGTACCTAAGGCCATTGCCTCAAGTGCCGGTGCGCCAAATCCTTCATACAGGCTCGGAAATACAAGTGCGACTGACATCTTGATCAAACCATCTCTGTCTGCTGCGCCAACTCGACCAATTCGCAACGCGCGATCACCCAAACCCAATTCGCTGATCAGATCATTCACACGCGCTTCGCCAAGTCCGCTCCCGCCTGCCATCACCAACTTGATCGATGTGTCTTTCCATGCCGTAGTAAGCATCCGCAACACAAACTCATGGTTTTTATGTGGATGAGTAATTGCAGGCATAAATAAAATCCGTGAACTACCCAGTCTAAATTTCGCCCGTAAGTCACCCTCGCTTGTTGCACCTTGGCCAATATGCGGTTCGAGGCCGTGTCGTACAACACATATTTTTTCTGCGGGCACAGCAAACGAATCGATGAGAGTTTTACGCACATACTCGCTTGGCGTGGCCACAGCAGTTGCTCGACGCAAAGCAGAAGGCACACGGTTGCGTAAATAGGCAAGCTTGATCGCACCAAAATACTCGGGGTATGTGAGATATTGCGCGTCATGAATCGTCAACAGCGCTTTGGTATTGCCACGGGAAGGGATTGTGCCACCACCGTGATGCACCAAGTCGAAGTTTTCGGTTTGCTGTGCTAGCCAAGTGTTTTCGGTGAATACTCGAACTTCTCTGCGCTCGCAACTGTGAGTCGACTCGACGACAGGAAATGATTGAGCAATTTGAGGATGCGCATTACCAAACCCACGTGGAGCAAATACGGTGAGGTCAAAAGGTGCAGCAATTTCGTTGAGACCTAACAACTGGCGCACAAAATATTCTTCACTGCCGCCCACCCGGCCCGGCACACACCACAGCATGTTGACCGCTATCTTCATGACACGACTTTCATGAGCTCGTCACTTCGTCATTTATCACTTCGTCATATATACATGCCGTAGCCACAGCAGTTTTTTGCCATGTAGTTTGCGCAGCACGTTCGCGACCCCGTTGTTTCAGCACATCAGCATTGCGCAAAGCTTCATCGATGCCGTTTCTGATGCTTTCTTCCGAAAATGGGTCAACCAATATGGCTGCTCCACCCGCAACCTCTTGGGTCGAGGTGCCGATGCTGGTGACCACGGGTGTTCCCTGCGCCATTGCCTCAAGGATGGGTAGTCCAAAGCCTTCCCACAACGATGGATAACACATCACGCTTGCTCCGGCATACACAGCACCCAAGTGTTGATCGTCGACATAGCCAATGAATTGCACGTTTGCAGTGTGAGACACATCGATGTCTCCCCAACCATCAGCGCCGGCAATCACCAATGGCGGCAAGTCGTTACGTCCGCGCAGCGCACCAACAAGTCGCGCCAAATTTTTACGTGGCTCTAGCGTGCCCACAAACAACAAATATTCTGCAGGCAGCGAATACTTTTTGCGTACATAGTCAATCTCGTCTTGGGAAGCCTGCACACTGCGCACACCAAGCGCTACGTGTCGCACACGGTCAGGCGCAAAACCTTCGCTCAGGCAATCGTCCACCGTGGCTTGCGAAGAGCACAATAGAACATCGGCGCGCCTCTTCAAAATTTTCAGACTGCGACGAAATACATCATTGCCACGTCGTGTAAAAAATTCGGGATGATGCAAAAACGCAAGGTCGTGCACGGTTGCAACCATCTTCTTGCCCGTAGCAAATGGGATGATCGTCGTGCAGTGCACCAAATCGATATCGGTCATTGATCGCTCAACTTTTGGTTGATTGAGTCGCAAAGACATCTCGTACAACAATGCTCCCGATACTCGCAATCCAACAACGTCGATCGACAGATCAAAGTTGAGGGCCGGGTCTTCAAGATGTCTGCCCGACACGCCCACAAGTTCAACGTCTCGACGCACCTCGGTCATGGCCCGTGCCACCTCAAGAGCCGAAACAGCCGTGCCTCCAGGCACTCGGTGCCAGCACTGCTCAAGGGTGTAAGCGACCCGCACGCCTTCCATTGTGCCAAGTAAGTATCGTCATACCCATGACTAGTTCTGCCCCACAGCCAACTTCGCCTACTTATTGGGCCAATCGCACAGTTGTGGTCACGGGCGGTAACGGGTTTCTCGGCACAAAAGTCGTTGCCAAATTGCGACGAACTGGCGCAACTGTTGTCGCTCCTCGCCAATCTGAAGCCGACCTCACACAAGTTGGTGTTGCCGAACAATTGTTTTCTCAGCACAAACCAAGCCACGTCATCCATCTGGCTGCGCGCGTCGGTGGCATTGGCTACAACCAGATTGCTCCAGCGCAGTTGTATCTCGACAATCTCATCATGGGAACACTCGTCATCGAAGCAGCGCGCAAAGTTGGCGTTGAGAAAACCGTTTTGCTTGGCACCGTATGTTCGTATCCAAAGTTCACTCCAGTCCCATTTCGCGAAGAGTCCATCTGGGATGGCTATCCAGAAGAGACCAACGCTCCGTACGGCATCGCCAAAAAAGCAATGCTCGTGCACGCTCAAGTCAACGAGCAGCAATACGGCCAACAGTTTGCATTTGTGATTCCCACAAACTTGTATGGTCCCGGCGACAAGTTTCACGAATCTGTTTCGCACGTTATTCCAGCCTTGATTAAAAAATGCGTCGAGGCCACCGAGCGAGGCGACGACAAGATCTCGGTGTGGGGCACTGGCTCTGCAAGTCGCGACTATTTATTTGCCGACGACGCAGCCGATGCCATCTTGCTCGCAGCACAATTGCGCACAACTGCTGAGCCACTCAACCTTGGCAACAACCGCGAAGTCACCATCCGCGAGACTGCCGAAACAATTGCTCGCATTGTCGGCTTCAAGGGCTCACTGGTGTGGGACCCAACACGTCCAGACGGTCAACCTCGTCGACGAGTTGATGCCAGTCGTGCAGAACGCGAACTTGGATGGCACAGCAACACCGACTTCGAAGATGGCTTGCGTCAAACGGTCGAGTGGTACCGCACCAATCGTGCCGATGCCGAAATAGCACCGCACTAAGTCCGTGAACTTCCCCCCTCCTCAGGTTCCGTCGCAAAGCCCGACACCACCACCACCGCCGCCGCCACGAGCAATCACGCGCAAGCCGTTAACACAAAAGCCAATACAGCGAAATAGTTACAGGCCAAACAACAACCCGTTTGTCGTCAGCAACGCCATCATCGCGATCAATCTCGGACTGTTTGTATGGAGTCAGATCTTTGGAGTCGGTCGCTTCCAGTACAACATGTTTTTGTCTCGAGTGTTTCTTGATAACGGTGAGTGGTATCGCTTGGTCTCTGCAGGCTTTGTGCACTTTGGATTGTTCCATGTGGCAATGAATATGTTTTTGCTGTTTCAACTTGGTCGCATGCTCGAGCCAGCAATTGGCTCCACAAAATTTGCACTCATCTATTTCGCATCACTGCTCGGTGGCTCGGCAGGCGCACTTTTGCTCAGCCCAACCGCCTTCACTGGGGGCGCATCAGGAGCAGTTTTCGGAGTAATGGCTGCCGGAGTTGTTGGCATGCGCCAACAAGGCGTAAACCCATTCCAGTCAGGCCTCGGCATGACCTTTGCCATCAACATTGTTCTCACCCTCGCCATACCTGGCATCTCGATTGGCGGACACTTCGGTGGCGCTCTTGCCGGAGCACTCTGTGGCTTCGTCATACTTGCGCCATCGCGCATCAAGATTCCAGAGTTTGTTCAGTATGCAACCCCAATTCTTGTTGGTGCTGCAGCGATCTACATCTCGCTTGCCTAGTTGCAACACCCACGCCCTACCGTCTCGCTCGACCTCCCCGTTTTTTGCAATTTGCCAGCGACTTCTCGCTATTACTCAATGTTAAAAAGGAACCCTTGTGCTTCAGACCCTTCGTACCCCCATCTATCTACCGCGCGCAAATACAGACCCCGTGTCAAGCCCACATGCTGCACTCGCAGTTTTCTCACTTGCACTTCGTCGTCCGCTGTGCGAAGAGGTGTTGGTCTTAATGCTCGACAACCAACTTCGCGGAGTCGGCCTGATGTCTTTTGATGCAGTCTCGTCCTTTGCGAACAACGTCAATCACGCCATTGGTCTGTGCTCCTCGGTGCTCGATGCTTCTTCGCTCAGCATCTGTACCGTCGAGCCTCATCTACTCCGGCGCGATGACGATTCAAAACATTTGGAAATGGCACAAGATCTGTGCCGACATGCTGGACTCAATCTCATCGATTGGCTTGTTGTCACTCGGGGTGCAGTGATCAATGTGCGTGATGTCAGTTAATGACAGGCACAGCCACCACCGCAACCGCCACCACCACGCGGTGCTGGCGCTTGTTGCGGCGCAGTTGCTCCAACTGATGCAAACACACTCAACAAGCGCACCGAGTTGTCATGACCTTGCGGACAAGATGCAGGGTCGTTGGCTTGTGACATCGCGCGGCGCTCTTCAAAAACTGCGTCACATGTCTTGCATCGAAACTCGTACGTAGGCATGGCTCTAGTGTAGGAAGTGTGAGCACGCCGACACCACTCAAATCCCGCCCCACAATCACTAAACCAGTTACCGAACATGAAGCCCAGACGGGTGAGCCAACCATGGCCCACATTGTCAAAACCGAGCCCGGCGAAGATGCTGCAGGCAAGGTGCTCGAGGCCCGCATCTATGGCACTCCGCTCGAAGCACTGTGTGGTCATGTGTGGATTCCGTCTCGCGACCCAAAACAATTGCCGCTCTGCGACAAGTGTAAAGATATTTATGAGACTTACCGCATGTTTAACGATGGGCTCAACGAAAAACCTGAAGAGTAATTCGCCACGAATTTAGCCAGTTAGCTATTTGGCCATTTAGCGAAAATTGCGCGCTGCAACTTTGGCGCCAACTGAAAGTGGCGCTATGTGTTCGGCAACTACGTTGATCACCCCGCCGTCCCCCACCTCAAGCCGGCCACGCACCAACAACGCCCCCGCACCGCGTGCGGCGACGCGATACCGAATCCAACATCCTGGTGAGCACACCACATTGATTAATCCTGTCTCGTCTTCCAAACCAATAAATGTCACGCCCTGAGCAGTTGCTGGTCGCTGCCTGTGCGTCACGGTGCCCGCAACCAATACTTTGTCGTCGCCTCGCGCACCACAATCTGGCAATTCTGTTGCTGTTGCCACACCCATGCGAGCAAGTTCGGCTCGCAAAAATTCGGTGGGATGACCGCTCGATGCAACCCCAGTAGCCCATAGATCGGCAATCATTTCATCGAGTGGCTGCATGCCAGGCAATTGTGGTGAAGCGGCGCCAGTTGTTACGCCCTGCAGTCGATCGGGTCGCGACTGAATCACCGCGCCAGCACTCCACAACGCGTCGCGACGTTGTTGCCCAAACGATTCGTTAAATGCTCCTGCAGTAGCAAGCGCCTCAAGTTGCCCAATGTGTAGTTGTGGCACTTTGCGCACGAGGTCTTCCATATTCGCAAATGGTCGGTGTGTTTCGATCTCGCGCGCAACTGCGCTACTCAAGCCGCGTACTGATCCAATGCCAAGTCGCACCGAGAGTCCTCCTGTCGACTCTCCACATGTTTCAAGCGTTGCATCGGCACGAGATGCATTGATATCCACACTGCGCACCACAACACCATGACGTTTTGCATCTTGCACCAACGAGTGCGGTGCCCAAAAACCCATCGGCTGTGCGTTGAGCAACGATGCGCAAAATACTGCTGGTTCATGCAGTTTGATCCATGCAGACGAATAGACGAGATACGCAAAACTTACCGAGTGACTTTCGGGAAACCCATAACTCGCAAATGCCGACATCTTCATAAAGATCAAGTCGGCAATGTCGCCAACGATGCCCCGCTCCGCCATGCCCGCATACAGTCGCTCACTCAACTTCAGCATTCGCGACTGCGATCTTTTTGAGCCCATTGCTTGGCGCAACTCGTCGGCTTGCGACGGCGTAAAGCCAGCCACATCAATTGCCATCTGCATCAGTTGTTCTTGAAACAACGGCACACCCAATGTTTTGCCAAGACTGTTTTCGAGCAACGGATGCAAATATGTGATGGGTTCTTGACCATTGCGTCGACGAATGTATGGATGCACCGACCCACCCTGGATAGGACCTGGTCGAATCAGTGCAACCTCAACAACGAGATCATAAAAACGCCGCGGCTTGAGCCTTGGCAATGTGGCCATCTGTGCTCGCGACTCGATCTGAAATACGCCGACCGTGTCGGCTCGACACAACATTGCATACACATCATCTTCTTGTGGAATCAATGCCAGATCTACTCGCACCCCACGAAACTCTTCAATCAAGTCGACTGCGTTGTGCAGTGCCGACAGCATGCCAAGCCCCAACAAATCAAATTTCACTAGCCCTGCTGCTGCACAATCGTCTTTGTCCCATTGCAACACGCTTCGCCCTTCCATCCGCCCCCACTCAACGGGGCACACTTCGGTCACGGGGCGATCACACATCACCATGCCGCCAGAGTGAATGCCTAAATGTCGTGGTGCATCTTGCACCTCTCGAGCAAGTTCAAGCACCGCAGCCGGAATGTTGTGGTCGTCATTTTTTACCGTGACTCCAAGCGAACCCCACGCATCTACTTGTTTGCTCCACGCATCTTGCTGACCTGGCGCAAACCCAAGCGCTCGCGACATATCGCGCACAGCAGAACGCGCACGATACGTAATCACGTTGGCCACCTGTGCCGCATGATGCCGACCATGGCGCTGATACACATACTGAATTACTTCTTCGCGTCGGCCGCTTTCGATGTCAATATCGATGTCGGGTGGGCCATCTCGCTCAGGCGATAAAAACCGTTCGAACAACAAGCCAAGCGACACCGCATCGGCCTTGGTGATGTCGAGCGAATAACACACAGCAGAGTTGGCCGCACTGCCACGACCCTGACAAAAAATATTGGATCGTTCGCAGAATTGCACAATGTCCCACACCACCAAGAAGTATCCGGCAAAACCAAGAGCCGAAATGACCTCTAGCTCGTGATCAATCACTTGCCATGCACGAGCCCGCAGCGACAAATCTTCACGCGTGTCAGTTGGACGTATGCCGTATCTACGCGTTGCACCAACTTGCACGAGTTGTCGCAAATACGACATCTCATCCAAATCATCCGGGCAAGGAAACGGTGGTAGCCGTGGAGCAACGAGTCGCAAATCGAAGGCCGCATCTTTGCCAATCTCGGCGGCGCATTGCACCACACTTGGGTAGCGCGCAAAACGCCGATGTTGTTCGGCTCCACTGCGCACATAAGCCGTCGCGGCAGGCGGCAGTGTTGCATCTACATCGTCCAAACTGCTGCGCTCACGTACTGCCGCAACAGCAGTCGCCAAACGATGCTGTCTTGCAGTTGCATACAACACATCATTAGTTGCAACACTTGTCAAGTTGTTGCGGTGTGCAATCTGCACAAGCACATCATTGCGTGCAGAGTCCAGTGGGTCGCCATGATCCCACACTTCCATCAGCACGCTGTCATTACCAAACACTGTTTTCATTTGCTGTACTCGTCGCTCGGCTGCGCTTGGTCCTTGCTCATTAAGTGCACGTACCACTGCACCATCACGCCCACCCGTCATCACCCACCAATCACCTACCGAAAACTCGCCAAGTTGTTCGAGCACAAACACTGGATGTTCTTTACTGCCAGCAAGTTGGCCGGCACTAATTGCGCTTGACAAGTGTGCATAGCCGCGTGGGTTGCGAGCGATAATCACGAGACTTCCAGAATCAAGTTGCAACTCTGCACCAAACACTGTTGGCAACCCAAGCACTCGCGCTGCTTCAGCAAAGCGCACGATGCCGTACAAGCCATTGCGATCTGTCAGCGCAAGCGCTTCCAACCCCAATGACTGTGCTTGCTCTACAAGTTGTTCGGGATGCGAAGCACCTTGCAAAAAAGAAAAATTGGATCGGCAATGCAACTCTGCATATGGGACATGATTTGCCACCTCGCCATATTAGCGAACATATGTTCGTACCACTCTGAGAGCACCCGCCAAACCCTTGTCCGCCATGGCAATTGCGTCGTCCCAAGCAAACCAAGCCACGTCTTGGCTCTCATCAGCGCCAGGTGCTGGTTCAACATCATCGGCCATCACTATGTAGCGCACATCTAAGTGCGTGTGCCCGCGCGGACCAGGATGCACGTCGAGATGCACCAACACCGGACCATTGTCGGGGTGTCGCACATCAAGTCCGGTCTCTTCGCGCGCTTCGCGAAGCGCACCCTCTGCCGGCGTCTCTCCCGATTCAATATGTCCGCCGGGTTGCAACCAGATGTTGAGTCGTTTGTGCAAGTGCAACACCACGCCTCGCTTGCCAACGACTATTGCCGACCCAGTGATGTGCGTGTCGTTGGCATGCTCGTCAAAAGGTGACTCAAGCGTTGGGGCAATTGCTAAAAATTGTTGAATTGATTCATGTTCGCGTTCGTCGCACGGTGTTGCTGCAGCAAAATGTGCACACAGTTGAGCAACGATCTCACTAGTTGACATAGACCGAGTGTATTACTGCTAGTCGTTAGCTATAACACTCAGCCATAGCGCGCGGTCATCCACCACTCGCCATGCTCAAGCACCATCACTACCGCATGCGTCGTGGTGCGCACTGTGTCGTCAGCATCACGCGCCAGCACCATCTGCATTCGCACTGCCCTGCGTTGACGCAATGGGTCCCACCACCGCTCTTCTACTGGCCACGGCCCAGCCCACGACACCACGTTGTACGCATGTCGACCAATCACTACATGTGCTGGCGATGCACTCAATTCGTGTCGGCCACTGACGCGCACCACACAACCACTCGCATCATTTACTACCGCCAGTAATGGTTCGTCATACACAATCGAAGGTGACGGAGTTGGCAATGCTCCACTCCACACCGTTTCTTTGATCACTACCGACTCTGCTCGTCGTTCCATGTCAACCACTGCGGCGGGGGTTAATGCAAACACCTCTCCCACGTCTCGACCACCACGCCACTGCGCAACACGCACCGAATCGGCTCCGAGCATTGTTGTCAATCGTTCGATAGCACGAGTAGCCCATTCATCGGCTTGAGTGCTGCCACCCCACAACCCAAGTTGTCTTCCTTCTCGTGCGCGCAAACCAACTGGTGAATACCGCAATAGCACCACACCACTTGTGAGTCCGCGCGTTGCAATCCATGCGTCCATCTGCCAACGCACGCGCTCGGCCATTGCTGCAGCAGTCAATCCTTCCGGCTGATACCACAGGCGATCACTTTGTTCGCCGTGATCGGTCTGCATACAGATATGAAGTCGCACGCAACTCACGCCTTGGTTGTTTAAGTGCGTCACCAATTCGTCGGCAACTGTGCGAGCCGTTGCCACCACCACATTGACATCTTCTACCGAGAGTTCAAATCGATGCGTGCTTGCGCGTTCTGGTGGTGGCGCGATGGTGATGGGTGGATGCCGGTCGTAACCACGTGCCAGTCGATGCAATTCAAAACCAACTGGCCCAAATCGTCCAACTAAATCTGATGACTTCATTGTTGCAAGGTCGCCAACGCAACTTAAGCCAAGTCGGTGCAACAGCGACACCACATCGCGATCAATCTCGGCAAAGTCAGCGAGCACCGACACAGGCAATTGCGCCAAACATTGTGCGCTCTCACCAGGTTCGACCACTACATACCGACCGGCTGCAGCATGTGCGACAACGAGTGCAGTGAGTCGTCCATCGGCAATGCCAATCCCAAATGTAATTGGACGACCATCAGCCAAAAGCGCAAGTGCATCACATGTAATGCCGTGCAAGCGTTGTGCCAACGCATCATCGCCACCCACATATCGCGATGGTCCGCGTGTAGCCAACAAAATCACACCGGGAGTGCTTACTTCCACGAGCGGAACAAGCTCGCTTACTGCTCGCACTACCGGCTCAAACATCAATCTGTCGCGCTCTTTGTTGTTGGCAGCAATGTGCAGCTCGGGACACACGGCTTGCGCCTCGCGTCGGCGCATGCCTATTTGCACACCCTGACGAGCGGCATACGCAGTGCGCGCCACCACGCGTTGTGCATGCAGCACGGCTACCGCATCAAACCATTGCTTGCGTGCATACAACTCGCACTGTGCAGCAACTGCTTGCCAGTCGGTGCACGAAATAACAGCAACTCGAGTTGCGATTTGCTCATCCATTGCTAGCCAACATGCTGCAATACGTGTTGCATCGCTCGTGGCACACGTCTGCCGCTCACCGTTATATCAATGTGTCGACCCTGCACATAACCCGCACCATGTTCGATCCCGTGCCATCTTGTGGTTGCGGTATGCAACACCACATCTGGCTGAAACACCGAACGCGGAGTTGTGTGACGCGATGCTTCTACCAACACAAGCACATTGCGCCGAGCCTGAATGCGGGTTTGTATGCGCCGCGCATCAGACTCACTCACTTCTCGTGGCACTTCGAGCATCACCACATCAAAGCCATCAGCAACGGCAGCCACTGTGCTCGTCCAATCTTTTTTATTGGATGTTGGTGTCACCAACACCGTGCGTTGCAGTGCCACACCCTGTTCACATGCAGACATCAATCCAAAATCACTCACACCCACGATGGCCAACCATGAGCCGGCTTGTGTTGCAGCACTCACCAACAACAATGCTGTCGACATTGCAGCATCACCGCTGCACAACACGGTGCGACCTCGCACCAACACACCATCGGGAATTATGGGTTGCAGAGCCTTTGCAACGGGCAGCGAATCAGACATGCCATCACTGTAGCGAACATATGTTCGTAGTTATTTGGCCGTTATATGGGGGTTATTAGGCGTATTTAGTTGCGAATCGCGTGCTGTTTGAGCAACGGCATCAACATCCGCGGATCACTAGCCCAATAATCGGCGCCGAGATTTTCGGCATGCTCCGAGTCAAGCACTGCAGCACCCCCGATAAAGCACGGAATCGAGTTATTTGATGCCTTCTTAATCTTGGCAATCGTTTTACTCATCGCAGGAAGAGTTTCTGACATCGTCGATGCAATACACACAGCAACAACATCCGAGACCTGCATCACCGCGGAGGCAAAGGATCCACCTGGAACATCTCCACCGAGATTGTCAACCTTCCAGCCCTCCATGCTGATCAGATCGCCAAGCAACTGGCTTCCCAATACATGCTGCTCGCCCTCTGGCGAACCGATCAAAACTGTTCCCTTGTGCACGCCGCGTTTGGAAAAACGAGCACCAATTTGTGCCGCCGACCGACTCGCGATACCTGATGCGCGATGCTCAATGAAGATATCGAGTTCCCCTGCATGCCACTTCATCCCAATTGCACTCATTGCTGGCACCAATACGTCAAGGTAGAGGAAATACAAATCATTTCCCGATCGCAATACCGAATCCATCAACTTGACTACACCCATTTCGTCACCGGCAAGGAGCAATGCCAACATTCGTTCAGACCACGGTGCAACTTTTTTGCCACCGCCAGCCGGCGCAACAGCCTGGTTAGCGCCACGCCGAAAACCGCGCACATCACTTTCTTTAACAACCCAACTGGTTCCATTTTTGGTGGCTGGCAGATGACCTTCGTGCACATACCGATACACAGTCATGTAGTGCACGTCAAGCATTTCTGCTACTTCATGAAGAGTCAGATTTTTGATGCCCACTATGCCATCAACATAGTGCATATTTCAGTGAGCGGCCGTCGCCGCCCCGCAAGATCAACCTTTGTTAGCTTTTGCCTTGGCAAGTGCAGCTTGACTCCGTACCAAGAGCAGAACAGGGATCTTGCTCGCTGCCGCTGACAACGGTGTACCACTTGCGTCTGCTGTTGGCTGAGCCGCTGACTCAGCGCTCTTTGGCACCATTGCCAACAGCTCTTCAGTCGACTTTGGCGCCATGCCAGGCTTCCAGTATTGATACAAATCTTCCACGACCTTGGCCAGACCATCGTTGCTAGCGCCGTCGGCAACGTCCACGGTGATCACGTTTGAATACACATGAACTGCGCTCACTTTGCCTGTAGCAAATAAGCGCTGTGCAAGTACGTCAGATGGCTTTACGCCGGTTGCGGCCGTCACACTCGAATAGCGCTCATGACCCTGGCCCGTAAGCGAACGGTTAATTTCGAACCGAACTCGCCCCGGCGTTGCGGAAGGCTTTTGAACTACTGCTACTGGTTGACCCATGGGCTAGAGACTAGTTGACTCGCCTTCGCCCAAACCATATTGCGCCAACTATCTTTGACACTATGACATCTGCACATATTTCCGTAGAAGATTTTGCAGCATCGGCACGCAAGTTTCTTGAGGCCAATGCCGAGCGCAAACAAGTCAAAACTAAGTTCACGTGGGGCGAGGGCACCGACAACGTTTCGATGTTTGAGGAGCGCAGCCGCGACGCCGAAGCAGAAATGCTCGCAAAAGCAAAAGATTGGCAGTCCAAGCGTTTTGATGCTGGCTTTGCATGGATCACTGGCCCCACCGAGTTTGGTGGCTCAGGCTTAACTCCAGTGCATGAGCGCGCATATAACGCAGTTGAGCGCGAGTACCGCACCGCACCACTCGGCGCATTTCAAATTGGTCTTGGCATGGTCGCGCCAACAATTTTGGCCCATGCATCCGATGCCGCCAAGGCAAAATATCTCAAAGCAATGTGGCGCGCCGACATCGTTGGTTGCCAATTGTTTTCCGAGCCTGGCGCGGGCAGTGACCTGGCTTCACTGCAAGCAAAAGCCGAGCGCGATGGCGACGAGTGGCGCATCACTGGCCAAAAAGTGTGGACATCAGGTGCACAGTTTTCCGACATCGGAGAAATCATTTGCCGCACCGACGCATCGTTGCCAAAACATAAAGGACTCACTGGCTTCATTGTCGATATGCACGCGCCGGGTGTTGAGATTCGCCCACTGCGCCAGATGACAGGTGGGGCGAGCTTCAACGAAGTGTTTTTCAACGAAGTGCGCGTGCCCGACGATCATCGTCTCGGCGATGTCAACAATGGCTGGAACGTTGCGCTCACCACGCTCATGAACGAGCGCGCATCCATCGGCGCAGCCGACTCTGGCGAAAACAACATTCATACTCGCCTCGTTGCCATGATCCGTCATTACGAGTTAGATCAAGACCCAATCGTGCGCGACATGCTCGCCGACCTCTACATCAACTCTCGTGTTGCCGGCTTTACGAGCCAACGCGCCACCGACAAAATGCGCGCCGGTCAATTGCCAGGGCCCGAGATGTCGATCGGCAAGATGGCCCTCGTCAACAACCAAAAGCGTCTCAACGATCTCGTTGCACACATCCTTGGCGCAAAGCTTGTTGTCGACACCGGCGAGTGGGGCACGTATGCATGGAGTCAGTTATTGCTCGGTGCGCCAGGCATGCGCATTGCTGGTGGCTCCGACGAAGTGATGCGCAATATCGTTGGCGAGCGTGTGCTCGGGTTGCCAAAAGATGTTGGTATCGATTCCAAGTCGCCATTCCGCGACATCAAGGTCGGCACCCAAAAGGGCTAGCGAGTTGGGCGCTTGAAGTTGAGCGCGGCGTCAATCAAGAGTCGCGTTCCATAAGCAGTCATACCCTTTTGCAGCCAACCGCTGTCAGAGTTTGACCACATTGGTCCTGCAATATCCAGGTGAGCCCAAGGCACGCTGCCAACAAACTCATCCAAAAACAATGCAGCAGTAATTGCACCAGCTTCGCCACCCACATTTTTCATGTCGGCCACTACAGAGTCGAGGCCAACGCGATACTCGCGCTCAAGCGGCAACTGCCACAGTTTTTCGTCGGTACGTGCAGCCGATGCAGTCAACTGATCAATCCACTTTTGATTGTTGCCCAACACGCCTGCCATTCCTTCACCCAATGCTCGAGCGCATGCACCAGTCAATGTTGCAATGTCCACGATGGCATCTGGTTTTTGATTTGCAGCAAGCGACAAACCATCAGCCAAGATCAATCGACCTTCAGCATCAGTGTTAAAAATCTCGACTGTTTTGCCGTTGTGCATGTGCAGCACATCGCCCATCGCCATCGCACTACCAGAAGGCAAGTTGTCGGTGCACATCAAGTAACCAGTCACTTGGTTTGTGCAGCCAAGTGCTTTGAGCGTTGACATCGACGACAACACTGCAGCTGCGCCGCTCATGTCGCCTTTCATCATCGCGTGCGACGGGTCGGATGGCTTGAGTGAAATACCACCAGAGTCATACATCACGCCCTTGCCCACCATGATCAGGTGTGGCTTCGAGTTTTTCTTTGCGCCACCTGCAGGCTTGTATGTCAAGCGCACCATTCGTGGTGGCTCAACGCTGCCGCGATTAACTCCGATGATGCCGCCACAACCCATTGCAAGCAGTTGGTCTTTATTGAACACTTCCACTTTCAAACCGGTCTCGCCAGCAATACGAACTGCATGATTTGCAAACATTGTTGCAGTGAGGTGCGCAGGTGGCATGCTTGCAAAATCTCGCGCCATATTGGTGGCATTGGCGATCACTTGGCCGCGCTTTGCGCCAGCTTTTAGTTGCGCAGCATTTGCGGTTGTGCCCACAAGAGTCACAGAAGACAACTTTGGTGCCTTTTTATCAACAGTCTTTAGATCGGTGTAACGATGCACCGCGAGCGAAATACCCTCGACCACTACTTGTGCTGCCAACTTGCGATCTACTTTTGCCACGCCAGCAAGCGTTGTTGCAACTGATCCAAACATTGAGGTCGCACGACCAAATGCTGCAGCCGATTTGCGCAACGAATCGGCAGTCACTTTCGACGACTCGCCAACGCCAACTACCACAGTCACCGCACCACGGTCGGCGGCAATCACCGATGTCTGCCCAACCTTGCCCGAAAAACCAACGGCCTCAAGTGCCTTGCGCGACAACGAAACCTCTTTAGGCATCGCACCATCTGTCGACACCGCGATGCCGATTGCGCTCACATCTGCTGGAGTCTTGCTCGCCACTTCAAAGTTGATTGACATGTTATCTCCTTGTGTGTGTACTTATTCTAGAAAAATTTAAATGACGTCTTTTACTGCCAACGACTCACCCTCTTGCCAGCGGGCAAGTGTCCACAACAAGTCGCTCAACCTGTTGAGATATGGAGTCGATTGCGATGGTGGTGGAGCAGCAGCCAACGAATGACGCTCAGCTCGACGCGCAACTGTGCGACCAACATCGAGTAGTGCAGACACTTTGTTTTGTCCTGGCACAACAAAGTCAGTTGGCGGCGTAAAGCGTTCATCAAGTGAGTCAATCATCGTCTCAAGGTTGGTCACCATCTCAGCTGTTACTCGCGTCTTACCATCAACCAATTTGTGACGGTTTTCGGGCAACGTTGCAAGCTCGGCCATCAACACCCAGAGGTCTCTACATATATGGACGAGCATGTCATCGAGTTCGGTACCTTTGCCGGCTTCGGCGCGAACCAAACCCAAGATTGACTGTGCTTCATCTACCGCGCCATACGCCCGCGGCAACGCAGAATCTTTGCCCACGCGACCGCCATAGAAAAGACCCGTGGTTCCATCGTCCCCTGCTCGGGTATATACCTTTTCGCGCGCCATGACCCTTTCACGATACTTGACAACCACAGCAACACTGAGGTCATACGTGCCACACCGGCGTGAATGTCATCCCCCTAAAGCCCTTGCGATGAGAATTGCGACGCTTTGGCTAGATACTCTGAAGAGACACATCACGAGTCTTGGGAGACGATTATGACCAACTACAACCAGGTGTACATCAACGGTAAATGGGTTGCTCCAAGCAGCACCGACACGATCGAAGTATGGGATTCGACTGATGAGTCGGTCATGGCCACCATTCCTTCATGCACCGCTAAAGAAGTAGATCTTGCTGCCAAGGCTGCGCGAGCCGCATTTGATTCGTGGTCGGCACTCGACGCACAGGAGCGTGGCAAGTACATGAGCCGTATCGGTGATGGTTTGGCAGCACGCATGGACGAAATTGCCTCGGCTATTTCTCGTGAGACGGGTATGACCAAGTTTTTGAGCCAGATGATTCAGGTCGGTTTGCCAATTAACTCGTTTAAGCAGGCCGCATCAATCGCCGAAAACTACTCGTACTCACGCGAAGTTGGTTCGTCTGTTGTTGTGCGCGAGCCAATTGGTGTTGTCGGTTGCATCACGCCGTGGAATTACCCGTTGCACCAGATCGCTGCCAAAGTGGCATTTGCAATGGCCGCTGGTTGCACCGTGGTGCTTAAGCCAAGCGAGATCGCACCACTCGATGCATTCATCCTCGCCGAGATCATTGACGAAATTGGCTTGCCAGCAGGCGTGTTCAACATGATCACCGGCACCGGCCCAGTTGTTGGCGAAGCAATGTCGGCACATGCAGACATTGACATGATGTCATTCACTGGATCAACCCGCGCAGGGCGTCGCGTGAGCCAAGTGTCTGCAGAGACAATCAAGAAGGTTGCACTCGAGTTGGGCGGCAAGTCGGCCAACATCATTTGTGCCGATCTCGACACCGAGACATTTGCCAAAGCAGTTTCGTCGGGTGTTGGCAAAGCATTTCTCAACAGCGGACAAACATGCTCGGCACTCACCCGCATGCTCGTTCCAAAAGCTCGCCTTGAAGAAGCAGAAGCAATTCTGACCGCAGCAGGCAACGCAGTTGTTGTTGGCGATCCGTTTGAGCAGACGACTCACCTTGGACCACTTGCATCGGCAGCACAACGCGATCGCGTGAACGGCTTTATTCAAAAAGGTATTGACGAGGGTGCAAAAGTTCTTGTCGGTGGTGTTGGCGTGCCAGAAGGCGTGTCAAAGGGCTACTACGTCAAGCCAACAATTTTCTCAAATGTGACAACGTCGATGACGATCGCCCAAGAAGAGATTTTTGGACCAGTCTTGAGCGTCATTGCATACAACGACGAAGAGGATGCAATCCGCATTGCTAACGACACGGTGTACGGCCTAGCCGGCGGTGTATGGGCTGCCGACAAAGATCATGCGATTGCAATTGCACGTCGCATGCGCACTGGTCAGGTTGAAGTCAACGGTGGCGCATATAACGCCAATGCACCGTTTGGCGGATACAAGCAATCTGGTGTTGGTCGCGAATACGGCGACTACGGCTTCGAGGAATTCCTCGAGATCAAGAGCATGCAACTCTAAACACTTAATTCACAATTTGTGAAGTTTGCCAGGCGCTAGCCAAGGCTGCATAGAGTCCATTTTTTGTAATGAGTTCGGCATGTGTGCCGTACTCGGCTACCTGCGCTGCGTCGATCACTGCGATGTGGTCGGCGCGTTGCACGGTTGACAAGCGGTGAGCAACAACGATCACGGTGCGACCGCTCATCAGGCGTTCGAGTGCGCGCTCTACTTCGGCTTCTGTGCCTGGGTCGAGGTTGGACGTTGCTTCATCGAGCACCAATACCGCTGGATCGACAAGCGCTGCTCGTGCAAGCGCAACAAGTTGACGCTCGCCTGCCGACAAACGGCTACCGCGTTCACGCACTTCGGTATCAAGCCCGTCAGGAAACTGCGCAAAGTGTTCGGTTGCAGAGATGGCATCGACTGCAGCATCGATCTCGGCATCTGTTGCAGTGATCTTTGCGATGCGCAGGTTGTCACGAATAGTGCCGTTAAACAAAAAGCCTTCTTGTGGCACAACCACAATGCGCTGACGCAAAGAATCCATCGACGCCATAGTGAGGTTGACTCCACCATACGAAACAGTTCCCGATATCGGGTCGTACATACGGGCCATCAGTTTGGCAAGAGTTGATTTGCCCGCGCCGGTGGGGCCAACGAGCGCAAGTTTTTCACCGGGTGCAACACTGATCGATACTCCGTCAAGCGCTGGGTGCTCACCAGTTGCGTAGGTGAATGAGACGTTGTCAACCTTGAGCACTCCAGACTGAGGCAATGGGATTGCTGCTGGGTGCTCGTCTACTTCTGGTTTTGAATCAAGAATTGCGAACAGTTTGCTCAATGCTGCTCCTGCAGATTGCACGGTGTTGTACAACTGAGAAAGTTGCTGCACCGGGTCAAACAAGCTAGAGATCAGCAGTGTGAAGGCAACGACAGTTCCGAGCGTGACATCACCGCGATGTACAAGCCATCCGCCAATACCAATCATCAGTGCAGATGCAAAGACACCAGAGAATTCGACAAGCGCGAAGTACCAGGTGCTGATGCGCACACTGCGCTCATGGCTATCAAACAATGCGCGATTTGATGTGAAGAACTTGTCTTTTGTCTCTTGTTCTTGGGCGTATGCCTGAATAACGCGCACCGTAGTGATGCCCTCTTGCAGCGCCGACAAGTTTGCACCCACGCGCTCGCGCACCGTGAGGTATGCCTTATTCGAGTCGCGCTGAAACTTGATCGACGCTAGAACGATGATCGGCATCACGCACATGGCTACGAGAGTGAGTTGCCAACTGAGTAGCAACAGCACAATTATTGAAAATGCAAGCATCAATCCAGCAGACAAAAACTGCAGCAAACCAAACTGCACAAGTTCGGCCATTGATTCAATGTCGGCAGTCATGCGCGCAACAAGCACACCCGCTTTGTTGCGATCAAAAAATGCCATTGACTGTCGTTGCATCTGACGAAATACGGCGAGGCGCAAGACCCGCAAAAACATCTCACCAGTGCGGTTGACATAGAGAAAGAGCATGCGACCAAAGATGTACGACAGGGTGACTACAGCCAGATACATCACTACCGACTGATTAAGTGCCTCTGTATTTTTTGCACGAATTCCGGCATCAATGCCATGGCGCACAATGACGGGTGCCGCAAGCGCACAACTTGTTGTCACGACGACACACGCAAAACCCATATACATCGTCTTGCGAAATGGCGCCGCCATTTTGAAAACACGACCAATGATTGTGCGCGCTTGTGCCTTACTCAGACGATCTTCGTCGGTTACTCCACCGGCTGTACCCCACATATCAGTTGGCTACTTTCTTTGGCTGATCCATGCTGGCTAGCACTTCGCGATACCGCGTGTTGGTTGCAGCGAGTTGCTCATGAGTTCCGATTGCCGCAATCGTTCCGCCATCGAGCAACACAACTCTGTCGGCAAGCGCAATGGTCCCTGGTCTGTGCGCAATCACGATGGTGGTGCGTCCACTCATTACCGTGCGCATTGCTTCTCGAATTTCGCCCTCTTTGCTCGGGTCGACTGCGCTCGTTGCATCATCGAGCACGAGCACTCGTGGGTCGGCAATGATGGCGCGAGCGATCGCAATGCGTTGTCGCTGACCGCCCGACAGAGAGAAACCCCGCTCACCGATCACTGTTTCGTATCCGTGCGGAAGCTCGCCGATGAAGTCGTGTGCACCGGCAAGTTTTGCAGCGCGCTCGAGGTCTTGTTGACTTGCAGTTGGCTTTGCGAACCCGATGTTGTGGGCAACTGTGTCGTTAAACAGAACGGTGTCCTCAAACACCACACCTATTTGTTGACGCAAGTCGCGCAACTTGAGTTTGCGCACATCGACACCATCGAGAAATACATGGCCAGAATTGGTGTCGTAAAACCGAAGCAACAAGCGTGCCACTGTCGACTTGCCAGAACCCGTTGCACCGACAATTGCGATTGACTCGCCACCAGCGATATCGAGAGTGAAGTTACTCAGGACCGGCTGATCGGTGCTGTAGCCAAACTGCACGTGATCAAACTTGACTGCGCCAAGTGTTGTTGCACCCGCCGCGACGCTTGGCAATTGTTGTGGAACCACTGGGTCGGTGATGGTCGACTCGGTGCTCAGCACTTCGTGAATGCGCACAAGTGCTGCCGCAGCTCGCTGACCAAGTGCGACGATCATGCCGATATTGCGAAGCGGCCAGATCAACAAGGTGAGATACACGTTGAACGCAACGAGGTCACCAATAGTTATCTGCCCATTGAGCACACGGTGACCGCCCACGCCCAGCACACCCACAAGACCAAGCGCTGGCAACACATCGATTGCCGGCAAAAAACTGCTGCGAATTTTGGCAGCCTTCATTGTTTCGCCAAAAATATCGTCGGCTTCTTTGCGCAGTTTGTCAAACTGCACTTGCTCGGCACCAAAGCCCTTGATCACTCGAACGCCCGACACGCTCTCTTCAACCACGCTTGCCAATTGTGCTTGCTCAGCTTGCACCGCAATCGATGCTGGGTGAATGCGATTGCTAAATCTGCGAGCAGAGATATTGACAAATGGCAATGGCACAAGTGCGACGAGCGCCAATACTGGGTCGGTATAAAACAAAATGGCTGTAACGGCAATTATTTGAATCACGTTGGACAACGTGATGGGGATCATCACGATGAAGCCTTGAATCTGCATCAGGTCGCTCGATGCACGACTCATCAACTGCCCCGTCTGGGCTTTGTCGTGATAGCCAACATTGAGGCTGATCAGGTGAGCAAAGAGACGTTCGCGCAACAGTGTTTCGGCCCAACGGCTTTCTCGAAATGCCACATAGCGGCGCATGCCCGAGAGCAATCCAGTCAGCACGCCAAGCCCGGCGATGATCAAAACCCACTTGAGCAACGGACCATCTTTTTCGATGCCCTGGTTGATTGCATTTTTGGTCATCTGTGGCACGGCGGTTTTAAAACCTGCCCACGAAATGCCAATCACTGCGCCAAGCAACAAATTGCGTCGCTGCTCACGCAACATTCCTCGCAGCAGTTTCCAACCTTCGCTACGTTGCGTTTGTTCAAACTCGAGTCGCGTTGCTACTTCAGCATCGGTCTCGATCGTTGACATGTTTTGTAGTACTACTTACGAAGCACTTGGCGAAAGGCTTTCAACAGCCTTCCAATAGTCAAGATCTGGATCGAGTGGCAAGATTGCAAGCGACGAGGTAGTCACTCCGTTTTTGAAATACTCGTTAATGACGTCGCGACAGTGTGCTGGGCTTCCGTGCACAACAAGTTCATCCACTGCCTGATCAGGAATTGCGGCGAGTGCAGCCTTGCGGTCGCCCGCTGCCCACGCGTCCCACATACCTTGCAACAAAGGCGCACGACCCATCCAACGATGAAAGTCGGCATACACAGGCACGTTCATATATGCAGCAATGGCAAACTTAGCGCCAGCCATCACCGTTTCGGTGTTTTCGCTCGGACACACAAAAATTCGTGCGGTGATTTCTTTTTCAACACCGTTGGCCGCGCCGTTTACAACTGCTGCAACCTTGCTCACGTCTTGTGCTGACAGCCAGTTGATGATCACGCCATCTGCTTCGCGCGCACCCAACTTGAGCATGCCTTCGCGTAGTGCGGCCACCAAGATGGTTGGCTTTTGTTCTGGTTTGATGCTGAGACGAAAGCCGTTGACAGAAAACGTGTCATATTCTTTCGTGATCTTTTCGCCACTGAATGCGTCGTGCATAAAGCGCACAACATCGCGCACCTTCTTATATGGATCAACAAATGGCACGCCATTCCACTTTTCAACAATCACATTGCTCGACGAACCAATGCCGATCGCAAATCGCCCAGGTGCCGCGTCGGCCAATGCTGCAACGCTTTGTGCAATGACCGGTGCAGTGCGCGTGTAGGCCGGCACGATTGCAGTGCCCAAACGAAGTCGTGGTTCCCATGCTGCGGCAAGCGCGAGTGGCGTAAAAGCATCGGCACCATCGGTCTCGGCAGACCAGATATCGCTATAGCCCCAGTCGGCAAGTTGCGCAAGTTTGTCACGCTGCGCATGCAGGTGTCCTGGCAGCGGGACAGTCATTCCATTACGACGAATCATGTTGTTACTCTCTCCACATTCGGGCTATGCAACTTTGGCTTGCGGTAGCAAGCAGCGTTCCGTCTTCGGCAAACATATTTGCCGATCCATGACCGAACCCCCGCTCGACACCTTGTATCTGTATGTCTAACAAGACCCACTTGGTGGGCACGAGGCGAACCACGCGAAGCGTGTTATCCAGGCTGTTTCCACCGCCACGAACGCCTAGTGCCTGACCAATGCCCATCGGCACAAAGTCACCAAGCACAGCAAGAGTTGCGGCGTCCACATCAGTCAGAACATCCGGAATGTGTGCCCACATCACTGTGCGACCGTTGTTTGGTTTGCCATCCAGTTGTTCGAGTTCGCGGCCGATTACGAGTCGTTCTTCGAGACGATCATGAATCGTGCCGTCGACGGGGTGACGATGCTTGCGGGTCTTGAGTTCATTCGGGCCTGGCACGTCTGGCATAGGTATAAACAAATGTGCATGCTCAAATGTGCGTTCGCCAAGAGCGGCATTGACCGTGAGAATCTCGCGCTCACCGACATGGCAAATTGCGCGCGCCTGAGTGATCTGATGCCCGACAACCGCAAGCGTGACATCGATATGCATCACCTCGCCTGGTCGGGCATACGACAAATATTGCGCGGTCGACCAAATGCAGTGCCGACCGCTGAATTGCTCCATCGCCGATACAGCCGATGCAAGGCCTGCGCCACCCCACAAAAATCCACTGCCAGTACACAACCCGGGCTGCACAAGCATTGACCACGATCCAGATGTTTCTGTGTGGTTGCTGACTGGCTTCAGACCGAGGAATGTTGACGAATTCATGCGCAAAAACACACTAATAGAAAGCATGTTTTGATCTACTACTTTGAATACATGGCAACTACAGATTCCCCATGGCTTGGTGACGCAGTTTCGCTTGTTGACGCGTTTCGGTCAAAGGATCGTTCACCTGTCGAAGAGTTACAGGCCTCGCTAGCAGCGATCGAGCGCAGCGACTTAAACGCATTTTCATTTCTTGACCCAGAGGGTGCGCTCGAGAGAGCAAAGTCGGCCGACGTATCCAAACCATTTGGTGGCGTGCCTCTCGGAGTAAAGGAACTAGACGCGGTGAATGGTTGGCCGTATACCGAAGCGTGTGTGGTTTTTGCAGATCGCAAAGCAAACTACACATCGGTGATGGTGCAGCGTGCAACAGAAGTTGGTGGAGCAAACCACATTGGTTTGTGCACCGCGAGCGAATTTGGTGGCGTCAACATCACGCGCACTGTGCTCAACGGCGCAACACATAACCCATGGATGCATGGGCGCACACCTGGTGGATCATCTGGCGGCAGTGCTGCTGCAGTTGCCGGTGGTCTCGTCACCATCGCAACCGGTGGCGACGGCGGTGGATCAATTCGAATTCCTGCTGGTTTCACTGGTCTTGTCGGACTCAAAGGAACTTTTGGTCGCATTCCGCGCGCTCCACATACTGAACTCGGAAACCTCACGGTCAATACCGGCGTAATGGCGCGAAGCATCCGCGACACAGCACGTTGGTTTGATGTGTGTAACGGCCATGACTCTCGCGACCCGCTGAGTTTGCAACGTGTAGAAAATTGGGAAGCACAACTTGGCACTCAAATCGATGCATTGCGTGGCAAAACCGCAGTGCTTGCTCCCGACTGGGGCGGCGCAGTTGTATCGCCAGCCATGTGGACACAACTTGAGGAATACGCGCGGCACTTATGCACCACAACCGGACTTCGCATTGTTACTGTCGATACGTCACTGCCCCGCATTGGTGCTGCTTGGTCAATCAGCGGAATGGTCGAGATTCACACCCAACTCGCCGACCACTGGCCTGCATGTGCCGATGTACTCACACCCGAAATGCGTTTCGGTATTGAAGCCACATTTGGAAAATACGGAACAGAGGCACGCGCCAAGATCGAGGCACGACGTGCAATATTGAATCAGCGAATGGCAGAGATATTTGATGCAGTTGACTTTGTGATCACAGCGAGCAACCCCGATGTTGCGTTTAATGCCGAGGGGCCGCTGCCTTCAGCATTTGGTGGCGTCAAAGCCGGCGCAAGAAACAACGGCAAACTCACATTTCCCGCAAACATGTATGGCAACCCAGCAATTTCGCTGCCCGCTGGATTAATCGATGGCTTGCCGGTGTCGTTGCAGATCAACGGCCGACACTTCAGCGAACAACTGTTGCTTGATCTTGGACTGGCATTAGAACGCACACGCCCGTGGGCTCTTGTTGCACCAAACTCGCCGTGCTAAATACCTACTTGATTGACAACAGAATTATTTGTCGCGCTCTGCGATTGCCTTAACAGTCTCGAGACCCCACAAAAATACTCCGGTCATTACAGTAAAAAATATGACGCATCCGAAACCAAACAGTGCACCTGTCGACATCGCGGTTACGCCTTTTCTTGTCCGGCAACCAAAAATGCGCCAAGCGACAAAATAGATGGAACCCACACACCGACATAAATACCATCAAGTCGATGAAATTCACCAGTGCCATTGAAATACAAAAATACGCTCATGGCCAAACTTCCTGCTGCTGCCAACAGTGTTGTCGTCTTCAAAATTGTTTGTGGTTTCATGTATTCCTCCAAGTGCCCACTATAGACCCCGCTTGGTACTAAATCAATAACCATTGAGAGCGCGTGAATACAAAAAGAGTTGGTTAGGTGGCGTTAACTAGCGAGCAGTGCTCGAGCAACAATGTCTGTGCAGAACGCAGTGAGGATCGCCAAGTACATCAAACCAGTTGCAGCCATCACTGCTGAATAACTGCGCTCCTTGAGCGCTGCTCGGGTAACAAGAGCTAGTACACCAGTCACGATTGCCGATGCCAGCCAAAACCACCCCAACACACCGTCCCAACCATCGTCAATCGTTCCATTGAGCACGCTGATCATGCCCGTTGGCAATAACAGCGCAATGACTTCGAGCGGCCACAGATAAATCACAGCATCAACAATTTCGTTGATGAGTTTGCGTGGCATTCCTGGCTGCACGAGATACCAGTGACCAAGCAGCATCGTGTCGCTCACCGCACCAAGAAATAATGTGCCCACGACGACTCTGATGAGTGATACCGCATAGTCCCCTGCGCCACCATCCGCAACAGCAGCAAAACCAGCAACGATGATGCCAGGAATTCCCAACAACGGCGCGATGAGATCAAACTTTGAGCGCTTGTTGCGAATGAGCGCAAATGCTGCGACCGCAACAGCAACTGCCGATACTTCTCGCACTGGCTCGACGCCGTAGCGCAACCCAAGCCCACAGGCGCCAGCGGCAAACACGCCGTATGTAATGCGTAGCAACATTGCATACCCAAGTCCGATTTCGTGACGCCGAGTGGTGAACCACAAAAATGCAAGACCGCCAACAGCCCATTGCAATAGCACTGTTGCGGCGTCGAGATGAATCATTGTGAAACGATGTACTTAGGCTTCGACCGTAACGAGCGCATGGTTGACAGTATTCATCGACACTGGCCCCGTATGCGTTGCTACAACAATGTCTTCTAGGCGCATGCCCCACTTGCCCGCAATGTAAATGCCGGGCTCGACGCTAAACGCATGACCAGCGGCGATAGGCAAAGTATTTCCGCTGACCATGTAGGGCTCTTCGTGTGCCTCCATGCCAATGCCGTGTCCGGTGCGATGCACAAAGTATTCGCCAAATCCTGCTGCTTCAATGACGCGTCGTGACGCACTGTCGACGTCTTGGCACGCTGCACCAACGACACCCGCGGCAACACCGGCTGCTTGTGATGCAAACAACACTTCATACGCTGCTGCCACATCGGCTGCTGGCTTGCCCGTATACACGCAACGCGTGATATCACTGCAATAGCCGTTCATTGTGCCACCAAAGTCGCACAACACAATCTCGTTTTTTGTAATGACACGCGAGCCTGCGTGATGGTGTGGGCTCGCGGCATTTTCTCCGGCGGCCACAATTGCAAAGTTAACGACGTCATGACCTTCTGCAATCAACCGTGCCGAGATGTCGGCTGACACCTGGGCTTCGGTGCGACCAATAAGAGGTATCTGTCCCGAATGGAGTTGTAGAGCGACCCGATCTGCTGCTGCGCCTGCGGCAACAAGTGCCGCGATCTCGCTCGCATCTTTACTCATCCGAAGTGCACCAACAACATCCACCGCACGAACAAAGCTTGCACCGGGCACAAGTGGCAGCAACTCAACCAAAAATCTGGCCCACATTTGGTCGCCAACCGCAATTGACTTTGCACCACCAAGCAACTTGGCAACAATTGCCACTGGGTTTTCTGTTTCCCCCCACGCAGTGATCGAAAAAACTCCGGGTTGCGGTGTTACGCGTGCGACCTCAAGTCGTGGCACCACCATCGTCACTTCGCCACTTTGAGGAATCACCAACATGGTGAGACGTTCGAGTGGCATTGCATAATAACCCGACAAGTACGGAAGATCATGACCGACAGACAGCAATGCAGCATCAACTTGCTTGGACACCATTGCGGCGCGCACTTTTGCAATGCGTGCAGAGTAATCAGATGTGGATGCGATGGTCTTCGTCATGTTCGTTTCTACTTTATTGCCAAACTAGACATAACTATGCATGGAGTACGAGTTGCGATTGCCCATGTGCGTGTTTGGCGTGATAACTGGAGCGAGTGAGCGGGCTTGACTGCACATGTTGCATACCAAGACTCTCGCCAAAAGCCTTGTAATGATCAAACTCTTGGGGCTCTACAAATCGAGCAACAGGAAGATGATTGGTTGTAGGTCGCAGATACTGCCCAATGGTGACAATTTGCACGCCAACACTGGCCAAATCAATCAGGGTTTCCTCTACTTCTTGGCGCGTCTCACCCATGCCCACAATCATTCCTGACTTTGTTGTGAGACCAGCAGCACGACCTCGTGCCAGCACCGAAAGGCTGCGCGCATATCCAGCCGATGGTCGCACTGCGCGTTGCAGTCTGGCAACTGTCTCGATGTTGTGGTTGAAGACGTCGGGTCGCTCGGCGATCAAAATATCCAGCGCATCAGTGCCCTTGACGTCAGAAATCAATGTCTCAACTTTTGCAGAAACATTCATCATTCGAATAGCGCGAACAGTGTCAACCACATGTTGCATTCCGCCATCCATCAAATCATCTCGAGCCACCATGGTGAGCACGGCAAACTCAAGACCCATTCGCTGCACTGCTTCGGCCACTCGGCGCGGCTCGTCGGCATCGGGTTGTAGCGGTTTTTGCGTGTCTATTAAACAAAATCCACAGGCCCTCGTGCATCTTTCACCCAGCACCATAAATGTTGCGGTGCCATCGTTCCAACACTCACTCAAGTTTGGGCACCCTGCTTGTTCGCACACGGTCACTAAATTGAGATCGCGCAGTGTGCGCTTTGTTTTCAACACCTCGTCAGTGTGTTGCACATGTGGACGAATCCACTCTGGTTTACGCACCGAAATACTTAATCCGTCTGTGACGCCTGCTTGTTCAAGTCGCTTGATCATGCGCACTGGTTCACCTGCGCCTTCGCCTCTCGAAAATGCAGAGAGATCTTGCGGGCTGTGCTTCCATGCCACATCGGCTCGCGTGTTGTGTTGCGAACCCCATCTCGATTGAGCCAATTGCGCAACGATGTCAACAACATCGTTCATTGACACATCAATGCCCTCCTCCAACAATGACGTGACCGCATAGTCGGCAATGCCGCACGGCACGATGTGCTCGCGCATAAATGTCATGTCGGTTGAGACATTGAGTGCAAATCCGTGCATTGTTCGACGATCGGTGGAACCACTGCCCACCCGCACACCGATAGCACAAATCTTTCGAGCGCTGTCTGTATTTGGATCTAGCCAAACGCCAGGAAACTCGCCCATTCGCCCTGCATCGCGCACGCCCAGTTGAGTCAGCGTGTCTATGATCAATTGCTCAACGTCATATATATAGGAGCGAGTGTCAGCGGGGCCATCAGTGCCATGCTTTGCCGGCAAACTCAATATCGGGTAGCCAACCAACTGGCCAGGCCCGTGATAGGTGATGTCGCCGCCGCGTTGCACCTGCACCAACTCGACACCCACCGCCACTGGCTCGCAGCGCAGATTGTTTGTCAGGTCTGCTGTGTGCCCGTAGGTAAAAACATGTGGATGCTCGAGCAACAACAAGTGTTGATCCACCCCGTGTTCAAACAATCCAGATTGCAATGCGAGGGCTTCGCGATATGGCACACGACCAAGCCACCTGACATGAAGTGCTGTCGATGAGTTACTCATGAATTATTCCGCTCTTAGAGTTCGGCTGACCAATCTTGTGTTTCAAGAATCTGTTTGACGCGTGCCAAGAACCGGCCTGCGTATGCACCGTCGAATGCGCGATGATCCCAAGACATTGACAAGTTGCCTACAGGGTGAATTGCGATGCTCTCGCTGCCATCCGAAGATGTAACCACAACAGGTTTTCGTACAATCGCATCGGTTGACATGATCGCGACTTGAGGTTGATTAATGATCGGCATGGTCAGTACTGACCCAGCAGAACCATTATTTGAGATCGTAAATGTGCCACCCTGAATTTCGTCTGGCGACAATTTGCGATTGCGCGCACGTGAGGCGAGGTCATTGATCTCGCGCGCGATGGCCCGAATTCGCTTGCCATCCGCATTACGTACCACTGGCACGAGGAGACCTGTGTAATCCAGATCGACAGCAATTCCCAAGTCAACATAGCTGTGCACGATCAAGTTGTCTCCGTCTATAGACGCGTTGAGATGCGGAAATTCACGCAGTGCATCCACGATCGCGCGCGAAATAAATGGAAGATACGTGAGACTAAATCCCTCTCCGGCTTTCCACGATTCTTTGATTGCAGTGCGCGCACGATCGACATTGGCGTAATCGACTTCAACAACACTGAATGCGTGTGGGCTCGTGCTCTTCGACATGATCATGTGTGAGCCAGTGAGCTTGCGAATCTTTGTCAGCGCAATTACTTGCTCGCGCTCGCTTGACACCACAACCGGACGCGACACTGGTGCGGGTGCGGGTGCGGGCGCAGGAGTTGGTGCAGCAGCAGGAGCAGGTGCTGCAACAACTGGTGCAGCAACTGGTGTCGGCGCAGCAGCAGGCGTTGCTTTGAGACCATTGCGATCGATGTGATCAAGCACATCTTCGCGCGTGATTCGTGAGCCAGGTCCGCTGCCAACCAATGCGTTTACATCGATGCCGTGTTCGGCAACCAACCTGCGCACAACCGGTGAGAGCAACTTGTTGGAAGTTGCAGCTGGCGCTTGAGCAGGAGTCGGTGCTGGAGTTGGTGCGGGAGCAGCAACAACAGGCGCAGGAGCGGGAGCAGGAGTCGGTGCGGGAGCAGCAACAACAGGCGCTGGAGTTGGCGCGGGTGCAGCACCAGCGACTCCAACAACAGCAATTACTGTTCCAACTGGCACGGTGTCGCCTTCAGCAACCCGAATCTCAGTCAGAGTTCCAGAAATTGGCGATGGCACTTCGGTATCCACCTTGTCGGTTGATACTTCAAACAGCGGCTCATCAGCGGCGACTGTGTCACCAACTTTTTTAAACCATTTAGTAATAGTTCCCTCGGTGACCGTTTCTCCAAGTTGTGGAAGTGTGATGTCAGCCATGGTTCTCCTGTAGTAGCGCGTGAGTTTTCTTAGGCATTGATACTGCGACCAGTCAAGGACATCACAGTTTCACCAAACAACTCCGACAATGAAGGGTGCGGCATGATGAATTCAGAGATTTCTTCCACTGTTGCTTCCCAGTTGACCGCCAAGTAACCACCCGATAACTGTTCGGTTACCCACGGACCAACCATGTGCACGCCAAGGACCTGTCCTGCCGTACCATCTGCGTTTTTCTTGGCAATGATTTTCACGAGTCCCTCAGCTTCACCGATAATCATCGCGCGGCTATTTGCTCGAAATTGGTGCTTGGCAACCACAACATCGTGCCCCTTTGCCCGCGCCTCTTCTTCGGACGGCCCAGACCATGCAACTTCAGGGTGACAATAAATTGCCCACGGCACTCTGTCATACATCACGGGATACACCTTTTCACCGCGCATGTGCTTGATTGCCACAATCGCTTCAGCGTAAGCTACGTGCGCCAGTTGCGGAGTATTGATGAGGTCTCCAACTGCATACACACCTGGTTCCCCCGTCAAACAAAACCCATCGGCATCAACGAACCCACGATCCGTAACTTTTACTGCTGTGCCAGTTAACCCAAGGTGATCAGTGAACGGTTTGCGGCCAACCGACACGATGACTGCGTCAACATCGAGTCGCTCCCCTTCACCAAACAACACCGTGGTGCCGCCACTAGTCGTTGGTTCGTGACCATTGACTTTGACACCAGTACGAATATCGATGTTCTTCTTCTTGAAACTCTTGACAACAACTGCAGCAACATCTGGGTCGAGGCCAGGAAGGATCTTTGGCAGACCCTCAAGGATCGTCACCGTTGCACCGAGGTCAGCAAATGTGGATGCAAATTCACACCCAATTGCACCGCCGCCAATCACCGCAATGCGTGCAGGAATTTTGTCGAGCATTAGCACTTCATCCGACGTCATAATTGGCCCGCCGGCACTAAAACCAGGGATCGTGCGCGGTACCGAACCTGCAGCCAACACAATGTTGCGACCTTGCAACTCTTGAGTACCGCCTGCCGACAATTGCACACTCACCGTGCGGTTTGCGCCAAGTGAACCAGTGCCAAGAATGTAGGTGACCTTCTTTGATTTTGTAAGCCCAGTCAGACCTTTTACTAAATTGTTGACAATTGTTTGTTTGCGTTTTTGCGCAACACCAAAGTCAACTCCAGTTGCGGTGGCATTGATGCCAAAATCCGCAGCGTGCATCACGTGTCTGTTGACTGCAGCAGTTTCCAAAAAGGCTTTGGCCGGAATACAACCGCGGTTCAAACATGTACCACCAATCGTGTCGCGTTCGATCAACGCAACATTGAGACCTGCCGACGCGCCATAAAAAGCGGCGGCATAGCCACCTGGGCCACCACCAATAACCACGAGATCAAATTGCTCGGCCGTACTCACCACCTCCAACGAATCGTCATTGTCAACGATAACGCTTGAGCATTAGGGCGCCGTCGCCCATTGTCGTTGCTCACCTGCACGTATATAGGCAACGGTGCGCGTGCCTTCAGACACAGGGAATGCAACGGTACACGTGAGCGTTTCAGTGAGTTTGGTGAGTGTGCATTCGGTGCCCGCGCCAACTGGCAGCATCACCGGGTCAGACACTTCGCCCGATGCAAGCATCTTCCATCCGTCCATTGCTTGAGCCTCAGCAACCCCAACCATCGTCACGTCTACCAATGTCCGATCGGCGATGTCGCGAAGCGCCGTAACGCTTACCGTCATGTCACCAAGAGTTACCGAATCACCCAATGCAAGCAACTGCACTTCAACTGGTTTTTGCGACGTTTGAAACAACTTGGCAGTGCCCGCGAACAGAATCACTACGCCACATATCAGCGCCCACAAAATCAATTTACGAGTACTCATACTCCAACAAGCCTAGATCAGCGCACCTTTGTTTGTTTGAGTACTATCAGTCACATGCGAGCTGCGAGTAAGGCACTGTTGATTGGCATTCTTGCGCTCACCGCCGTTTCATGCGGAGCCGATGTAACTACCCAGACAACCGATTCGGTCAGTCAAACGCAATCATCATCAACCACTGATTTCAATGCAACCCTCGTTGGCGGTGGCGAAATCAATTTGCAATCCGAATTACAGAAGTCTCCTGTTGCAATGTGGTTCTGGGCACCTGGTTGAACCACATGCAACTATGAAGCACCCTCGGTCGAGGCGGCAAACAAACAACTTGCAGGCAAAGTACGCATCTTCGGCGTGGCATGGAATGGATCAGAACAATCAATGCAGGAGTTCGTCGCCAAGCATCAACTCACATTTACAAACATCAAAGACAATGACGGTTTAGTTTTTGCTCAGTTTGATGTCGCCTATCAACCTGCTTGGGTGTTTATCCAACAAGACGGAACTTTCGAAACAAATTTGGGTGCAATGGACGAAGTAACCTTGACCGCGATGCTTGAAAAGTTGGGGGGATCCTGATGGGTCTAAAAAATATGATGAAGTCGGCCAACAAAGGCATCAGAGAGTTGGATGCCGAGCGTTTAGTTGACAAATTTACTGGTCTCAATTTGACACCGCTCGGAGAAGTTGTTGTACGCACCAAGGTCAAGGTCTGCGGTGAAGTAAAACGCATGACAATGAAACCAAGATCCGGAATCCCATCAATGGAAATTGTGATCAACGATGGGACAGGTCAGGTCACTGTCATTTTTAGTGGCCGTCGACATATTGCAGGGATCGAACACGGTGGATGCATCGCAGTTGAAGGTGTCGCCTATCGCGAACGAC